>JBBQBR010000100.1:0-7486 GCA_038317875.1 Lysobacterales bacterium | reverse complement strand
GAGCAAGATATGTGCATCGTCACGCTTTGGAATACTGTACCGCTGATCGTCACCCCGCCGAATTTCGTCGAGCTTAAAATTGTCGAAACCGACCCCGGCATTCGTGGCGATACCACCGCCGGCGGCAATAAGCCCGCCAAGCTTGAAACCGGTGCGGTCGTCAAAGTACCGCTATTCGTCAATCCAGGCGAAACCATACGCTGCGATACGCGTTCGGGCGAATATGTGTCGCGCGTAAAGGTTTGAGTTTGCAGTGACTGAGCTTGGGGCGAACACGGGCGCAAATCCAGTCATTCATTTTTATGGCGTACGCGATAAATTTGGCGAATTCTCGAATTTCGCCAGATTTCCAATTCAGCTCGACGGGCAACTTTGGCCGACCACTGAGCACTATTTTCAAGCGATGAAATTTGCGGACGTGAACTATCGCATGCAAATAAAATCGGCAGCCACCGCGATGCTCAGTGCAACTCTAGGCCGCACCCGCAAAAAACCTTTGCGACCTGACTGGGAATCGGTCAAAGACAGCGTGATGTTTGACGCGGTACTCGCCAAATTCAGTCAGCACGAAAATTTGGGTACGCTGTTGCTATCTACCGGCGATGCCACGCTAGTCGAACACACCGCGAACGACGCCTACTGGGGCGACGGTGGCGATGGCAGCGGCAAAAACCGTTTGGGGCAAATTTTAATGCAGGTTCGGGAGCGGCTTAGCGCGCAAAAATAGGTTCCGTGCGCGCTTTGTCCTCGTTAACTTTGCTTTGACTGGCAACTATTTGATCGAACTGACAAACCTGGTTGCGGCCCAGGCGTTTGGCGTTATACAGCGCGTGGTCGGCTTTCTCAAAGAGTTGGGCAAATAGTTCTGGCCCCACAATGGTTGATGTTTCGGGCGTAAACGTGACTGCGCCTAGACTGACGGTCATTTTTTCGTGCAACCCTTCGAGCGCCGTAACTGCCAAACGAATTTTTTCGGCCATCGCGACACTGCCGGGCACGTTGGTATCGGGCAATAGCAGGGCAAATTCTTCGCCGCCGACGCGCGCAAGGACGTCGTTTTGTCGGCAGCTGCCCTGCAGCGTGTGCGCAATGGCTTTGAGTACGCGGTCCCCTTCGGCATGGCCATATTGATCATTGATGCGTTTAAAGAAATCAATGTCCAACATCAAAAATGAAATCGCCTCGTCGCGTCGTGCAGCATCTTTTAACTGCCATTGTGCGTGCTCGTGAAAAGTGCGCCGGTTGTAAAGCCCCGTCAGCGAATCACGGCTTGCCAATTCTTTCAGTTCTTTGTGCAGAGCTTCCAATTCGTCGGTACGCCGCTTAAGTTCGGTTCGAGCATTTTGATGCCGACCGACATCTCGGACGGCACATAGTACAAAATGAATGCCGTCAACCACCATCGGATTTAGCATAATATCGACTGAGAATTCTCTGCCGCTTTTAGTCTTTGCGAACAATGCTAATTCTGACGCGCCCATGCGCCGCATTTGAGGATCATTCGCATAATTTTTTCGATTCCCAACATGCTGAGTTGCGTAACGTGATGGAATTAAAAATTCTACGGTTTGACCGACCATTTCCGCTTCGGTGTAGCCAAACATTGCCAATGTGCTGGCATTGACCAGCACAATCTTGCCGAAACCATCCAAGGCAATTAAAGGGTCTGGATTGCACTCAAAAATGTGTTGATAGATATCCATAACCCTGCGGTCTTCCCCTAAACCTATGGCCAACGGCAACTGTATTTTGTGCAAGCTATTTAATCATTGCGTTGAATCAAAACGCTTGGCGACTAGGTTGGCAAATCGTGCATTTGACCAGATTTGACAATTGAAAATCGCAACGCGCCCGCGATTATTTTTCGAACCTCCGAGTGATTTTGTCGACGCATGACTTACCAAGGCGCTTGCGCTTGCCTACACTTGAACCCCCTGCACTTCAGCCTCAGCTCTCGAGGGCCTTACATTATGTTGAAATTCGTTGCGCTTCCACGCACCTACATCCAGGCAGCACAGTCTTGAAACCTGCAGTGCTCAAGTCGTCCAATAAGATTGCAGCCAAAAGCGCTGTTGCCTCCAAAGGTGCTGTCAAACGCGCAGCGCAGCCCGCCAACAAGCGCCTTGAGCAAAAAGCCTTTAGTGCACCCACCGCACCGGCAACTACACCCAAACCACGCAAACAACGCCCGCTGATTTTGGACGGCGCGCGCCTGACCCGTCGTGCGGTGTTAGATGTGGCTTACCGCGGTCGGCCGGTGGAACTAGCACCAAATGCGCTGCGGCGAGTTACCAAAGCGGCAAAATTTCTAGAGGCCGAACTCAAGCGCGGTGTGCCCTTGTATGGGGTAACGACCGGTTTCGGTTCAAACGCCGATCGGCTGCTGGCGGCGAACCGCCTGCGCACAGAGCTCGGTGACGTCGACAATGCGGCGGGGCGCGAATCAAAACTAAGCCTGATCGAAGAATTGCAACATAACCTAATCGTTAGCCACGCCGTTTGCGTCGGCACGCCGCTGCCGGTTGAAGTGGCGCGCGCGATGCTGGTGATTCGCCTCAACACGCTATTGGGTGGGCATTCCGGCATCCGCACGAAGGTGCTCAAACTGATGTTGGCGCTGCTGAATTTTGGCATCACACCCGTCGTGCCGGAGTTGGGTTCAGTCGGTGCCAGCGGTGATCTGGCACCGCTTTCGCATTTGGCGCTACCGCTATTGGGCCTAGGCGAAGTCATTTTCAAAGGCGAACGTCTACCTAGCAATTCGGTGCTGGAAAAGTTTGATCTGACGCCAGTGCGATTGAGCTGCAAGGAAGGCTTGGCGTTGAATAATGGCACCACGCAGATGTTGGCGATGGCAGTCATAACGCTGGATCGCTTTGAAGCCGCACTTAAGCAGGCCGATATTAACGCCGCGCTAACGCTGGAAGCCTTTTGCGGCCGCTCCGATGCCTTTGATGCGCGCGCGCATGCATTACGCCCGCACCCGGGCCAAGTGGCGACGGCCGCCAATATTCGCGCGCTAACCGCCGGTTCCAGTTTTGTCGATATCGCCTACCACCGGGTGCCGCGCTTTAGCCCTTGGGGGCCAAAATCCTGGGCTGAGGGGCAAGCGCGGCAGCGCACCTTTGATATCCGCTGGGACTATGTTTTGCAAAGCGAACGCGAAGGCCGTGAAGGTTTTTTTGCCAGCAATTTACCGTTTCGCGGCGGTAAAAAGTTTCAGCCGCAAGACGCTTACAGCCTGCGCTGTGTGCCGCAGGTGCATGGCGCAGTGAAAGATAGCTTTTTGCATGTTTGCCGGGTGATGGATATTGAGCTCAACGCGGTTACCGATAACCCGTTGATCTTCCCCGGCGCGCCGGATTCTGATGTTGTGCGCGTACTTTCGGCCGGAAATTTCCACGGCATGCCGCTGGCTTTAGCGTTAGCACAGCTGAAGTGCGCGATGCCGGTGTTGGCCTCAATTAGCGAGCGGCGGCTCAATAAATTAGTTGACCCCGCTACCAATGACGGCCTGCCGCCGTTTTTGATTGGCAATGAAGATGGCACCGATTCGGGCCTGATGATCGTGCAATACACCGCCGCCAGTATTGTTAATGACCTAGCGTCCCGCGCGAACCCGGCGTGTGTGTATTCGGTGCCCACCAGCGCGAATGCTGAGGATCATGTGTCGATGGGCACCAACGATGCGCGCCATGCATTGGCAATGGTGGAGCAGCTGGAATCGGTGTTGGCGCTGGAGTTAATGACGGCCCTGCAGGCGCTGGAATACCGCATGCAGATATTGGAGGCCGCAGCCAGTTTGGCGACCAATATCGGCATACAGGGTTTGCGCAGCAAAATTCGTAATGTTTCGCCGGTAAAACCTGCTGATACCGAACTATTGGCGGCGGACGTGAAGCGGCTGCAGGCCGATTTGCGCAAGCTAAGCACAGTAAAACCCAGCCCCGTCGCCCTGCGTGCATTGAGCGTGGTGCGCGAAGCGGGTTTAAGTTTTATGGCGCGTGATCGCTTGTTGGCTCCGGATATTGAATTGGCGCAAAGATTAATTAGGAAGCGCACGGTATTGCAGGCGGTTGAAGCGATGTTGCCAGAATCTTTGAGCATGGATTAACTAGATAAGATGACTATTCGATTTGGGAAAAAGTGCCTATTTGCCATTTTGGCGCTAATGTTGCAGGCGCAGGTGTACGCACAGTCTGAGGCACTGCCGATTCCGCTGGATGCTGCAGACCCGGCCAAGCCGTTGGTATTAATAGACGATCAAACCTGGACTGGCACTGCAATACAGGCGCAACGCAAAGATTACAGCTCGCTAAAGTTGAAAGATTTCAAATATGACGCGAGCAAAGGTGCGGTAACTTTAGTCGTCGACTACGCAGCAACGCGCCCGGAAAGCGGCGATAGCGAAACGTCATTAGAGATCGGCATTGAATGCCCGGAAGCGTCAACGCCGTGTGCGATCCCGATTAACAAAGCCTATATCAGCATACGCAGCGCGTTTATGGGCGAAGCTGTGGCGATTGTGGATGACAAACCCGAAGCCGTGTGGGCCGCGCGCGAATCACAGAGCTATGTTTTTGAGCCCGACACACTCGTCAGCATTTCCCTGGCTCTGCAAGATCGCAGCAATCTAGCGCCCAAAGCCATTCGCGCCCGGCTGATTTATGGCGAATTCAACCGCAAAGCCCTGCCAGGGCAGCAAACACGCGGTAGCTTGGTGCTCAAAATTGCAATGGCGGTTTTTGGACTGCTGATCTTTGTGTTTTGGTGGTTGCGGCGGTAGCTTAAATGTCCGGAGGGCGTCAGTCTTAAGCAAAAACTGCGGTCAAAAATCTGGGGTCGCACCGCATGTGCGCAGCGTTGTTGTAATTCATATTAATAATACTAAACATACAAAAATGACAAACCTGATATTCTTTAAGAAAATTTCTGTCGGGCTAAGACCATGTTCGTGCTTGATCATAAAAAGGTACCCAAGCGAATACACAAAGCCGAATCTGAAGAATATTTAGGTTTGCGGCGTTATACCGTGCCTCAGGGTGTCGGCAAGATCACCCAAACACTGAGGCCGTCAGCATTCCCATCGCGGGCCGCAAGTGGCGTACAGGGTCTATTTAAGAGTAAGAGCGGTCACAGTGTTTTCCGCTATGAGGCAACAAAGGTACACGTAAGCTCGGGCGCGCACGTAAAACCAACTGTCGTTTTCGGCCACTTGGCAAAAGATCGATCTGCAAAAAAATCAGATTCGGTGGAGCTGACATCTAATCCTATGCTCAGCATGGATGCTCAGCGCAACGCATGGAACGAAAATTTACTCGAACGCTGGCGCTTTGAGCCAGCGGAATCGTTCGCCACCACATACCTGGGCTCAAATGCCGTTGGTAATACGCGGCAATTGGCGCATCAGCTGCGGCTTAATAGACAGTGCCTTGCCGTCTTGCAAGGACATCGCTGGCTGTTTCCTGTATTTCAAATTGATCCAGATACTAAACGCCCGTACCCGGAGATTTTGGCCCTGATCGAATACTATCCCGGCATGGCACAAAGCAACCGCAGTTTTTCGTTGTTGCGTTGGATGGATCAGGCGCACTCAGAGTTATCTGGTGCTACACCGATGCAGGTTTGGGAGCGCGGGGAGCGCGCGGCTGTGGTAGCTGCTCTTAAAGCTGAGCTGTAGAACGATGCGCTGGCATTTCTCGCATTTTCTCCTGCGCTAATGATTCCAGCGCCTGCCCTGTCTTCGTTCATAGCCGGGGCAGGCTCGCTTGAGCGCGCACTATTGCCCGTTGGCCAGCGTCTATGGCGTGTGGCCTCGATTCGTTTTGGCGCCACGACGTGGGACAGCCGCGATTCGCCGCTATTTCGTTTTTCTCCGCTCGTCAAAATGGGCGCCATCGTTCCGGTGATGTACGTTGCCGAAAATAAGGATGCCGCGCTGGCCGAAACAATTTTGCGCGCGCCCGATCCGGGCGAACGCAGACAGGTCTCGCGGCGTAATCTAGACGATCGCCAGCTCGTTGAATTAGAAACTAGCCGCGCCTACACGCTTTTGCGCCTGCACAGCCTGCCTGCACACCACGCGCTGGGTGCGCAAATTTTGGATCAATTGCGTGGCACCTTGGATTACGGCAACACACGAAATTGGGCACAATATGCTCTGGATACATTTCCCGATTGTGACGGGCTTGAATGGCGATCCCGCCAACATGATGCGCATTTATGTCGCGTGCTCTGGCAAGCCGAGCCTAATGTCGGGCACAACTTCAAGATTAGGCGCCAGATCGAGCTGTTATCTGCACCAGGAATATCCATTGTGCAGAGGTTAGCGTTTCAGTGCAGAATCGTTTTAGACGACGATATTTAGGAGCAACTCATGACACTAGAGTCCAAAAAAAAGCCCGCCTTGCGTCTCTTAGACGTCGTTTCTCGCGGCGTAAAATCTACAATTGCCAAAAGCTTCTCCCCCATCTTCAACTCACCAGAGCATGAAGTACTGATTAGCGAAAACCTGGGCGCCTGGGAGTTGCGTGATGGCCTGCCAGCCCATGAAGTTGTGGAGCGTGCGAGCCAAAAGCACGACATCGTGCTGTGTGAGGCTTTGCTCAAACTCAAAGCGAGTATGAGTGGCGATGCGTCGTCGGTAAAACGTATCCCGCTGTACGAAATTGAGATAAAAGCGACCGCCGTATATCGCCTCCAACGTGCCGCATCGCACGAGGAAATTGCCCGCGAACTTGGACTAAAAACCCCCAATCATGCGCGCGGCGTACTGCGGAATCGTGCGCTCGAAGAAGCCGCCAGCCTGCGCTTACCCGCAATCCCATTTCATGCCGAATGGCTGGAAATCGCCCCTGAAAGTTGAGAACCACAGCGCTGGAATTGCCAATCGCCTGCTCAGGCTAGCCTCGCAGGTCAACCATCATAGCTATTGAGTTCAACACGCGCGATCATTTAAATTATCACAACCTTACTCAACCCAGCCGCAAGTCGCTGCACCTGCACCTTGACGCGAATGCGCTCGGTTAGCTCTTGCAAGTGCGAAATCACACCGACTTTGCGGCCCTGCGATTGCAGATTGTCGAGCGCGTCCATGGCGATGTCTAGGGACTCGGCGTCTAAGCTGCCAAAGCCCTCGTCAATGAATAGGGATTCCACCTGGACCCGGTGCGAAGATAGCGAGGCTAGGCCTAAAGCTAAGGCTAATGAGAGCAAAAAGGATTCGCCGCCGGACAGCGAATGTACCGAGCGCACTTCGTCGCCCATGTCTTGATCGACGACGAGCAGGCCCAAACTGTCGTTGATGCGCTGCACGCGATAGCGCCGAGTCAGGGTTTGTAGATGCTGATTCGCGTAGTTCAGCAAAATATCGAGGGTTAGCTGCTGCGCGAAATTGCGGAATTTTTTGCCGTCGGCGGAGCCGATTAACTCGCCCAATTGCGACCAAACTCGGGCATCAGCGGTTTGCTTTTCGATTTTGCTATGT
>JBBQBR010000099.1:0-7491 GCA_038317875.1 Lysobacterales bacterium | reverse complement strand
ATGGGCCGATCGAAGACATTATTAAAAATGATTTTGGCCCATTGATTGGAAATACCCATACTGAAGCCAATTTCACTGGCACCAGCATGACGGTTGCCTATCATGAAGCGCAAAGAATTATAAAAAAGCACGTCAATGCCGTCGATGAGGATGTATTGCTATCCGTAGGCTCAGGTATGACCGGCGCGATGGCGAAATTACAGCGAATACTGGGTTATAAAATTCCCTCGCCAGCAATGAAGTATGTGAATCAAGCGGCTATAGACCGCCCAATCGTGTTCATGACGCATATGGAACACCACTCAAATCAAACCGCATGGTTTGAAACGATTGCGACCGTCGAAATAATTTTGCCGACTGCTGAGGGTTTAGTTGACTTAAACCACTTTGCAACGCTGCTAGAAAAGTATAAAGATCATAAGACTAAAATTGCCTCAGTTACCAGTTGCTCGAACGTTACCGGTATTGCCACGCCGTACCATCAAATAGCGAGGATGATTCATCAAGCTGGCGGCTGGTGTTTTGTGGATTTTGCGTGTTCAGCGCCTTATGTTGCAATTGATATGCATCCAAAAGACCCAGATGAGAGATTAGACGCGATATTCTTTTCACCCCATAAGTTTTTAGGTGGCCCCGGCACAACTGGTATATTGATTTTTAATCATGCAATGTATAGCCCAGGGCAAATTCCCGATCAGCCTGGGGGCGGTACAGTAACCTGGACAAATCCTTGGGGCGGACATCAATATTACGACGACATTCAAACCAGAGAAGATGGTGGTACGCCCGCTTTTGTACAAACCATCCAGACAGCGCTGTGTGTAAAACTAAAGGAAAAAATGGGCGTGGCGGCCATTTTGGCGCGCGAGCATCAACTAGTAGATAAAATTTTCGCAAAATTCGCAAGCGTGCCCAATATTCACATCTTGGCTGGCGAAATCAAAGATAGGTTGGGCGTCATATCCTTTTATATTGATGATCTGCACTTTAATTTAGGCGTTAAACTGCTCAATGATCATTTTGGTGTGCAAGTGCGGGGCGGCTGTTCCTGTGCCGGTACATACGGGCATTATCTTTTGAACGTAGAGAAAGACTTCAGTAACCAAATTACCTGCAAAATAGACCGAGGTGATCTAACTGAGAAGCCGGGTTGGATCAGAATGTCAATACATCCAACCATGACCGATCAAGAGCTGGACTATATTTTAAACGCGATTTTGGATGTTGCTAAAAATCATCAAGCGTGGCAGAAAGACTATTGCTATTGCCCGATTGGAAATAGCTTTATTCACAGTGCAGAGCCACAGTCCAAAGTTTTAGAACTCTTTAATTTGTAGTACCGTCGCTGCAATTTAAATTCGTCATTGCAGCACGCTTTTGGCGACAATCTAGTTTGTTGGCAGCGCTTAGCCGCTGGATCCCCGACAAAAACGCTCGGGTAGGCGGGGTATGGCGGGTGTATTAGCGGCCGTGAATGCTTTTGATGCTAGAAATTTTGAAAATTAACACCGCCGACATTGTCTTCATTGCCGCGTCGGCTGGTATTACCGCGTCGGCTGGTGTTACCGCCCTGATATTTGGCCTGATCCTTTCCCTTCGTTGAGCGCTCTAGCAACTGTACAAAGTGGGTATCGCTTGGAAATTTAGAGCTGAAACCGATGCTGGCCGTCAATTTCAGGGTTGCGTCACCCGCCTTTAAATTGATATCGCGTGCAATTGCGGACACCAAAGTGTCGCTCAGCTTTTGCGCTTGGAATTCGGGCACCAAAGGCATCAAAACGACGAATTCGTGATTGTCCCAACGCCCAACCACTTGGCCGCGTTCCAACGTTCTGGAAATGCGCTGCGCGATTGTTTTAAGCACGCCGTCTGATTTTTCCTGGCCTTTCTCTTTGGAAAATTCGCGAAATTTGTCCAGTTCAATCCACAAAATTGAGAAGTTGGCGCGCGATTTCATTGCCTCAGTGAAGCCAGTCGATGCGCGTAGTTCCACCGCGGCGCGGTTGTAAATCTGGGTTAGTTTGTCAATTTCACGGTCGGATTTGTCCTCCGCTTCACCGCGCGCCAGTTCCATAGAATCAATCGCGCGCTGAGCAAATTCACCGGCATCGTTTAATTCATCAGCGGTGAAATTAGCGCCGGGTTCACGCGCAATCAAAAGAATGCCAAATCCAGGTTTGGGAATCGGGATCGGCAGCACAACCAGGGTCTGCGCAGTCCAGCGTCCAACCTCGGCGAGCAAATTTAAAGTCACCGCGTTGCCAGACCAAGCAACGTTTTTAAAAGGCTGTTCGTACGCTTTGATCAATGATTCATATGCCGTCTGGGTTCGTGGATCAACGCAAACTAAGCGATCCCCTTCACCCTCAGGAAAGCGCACCAGCGCGGCGCACGAGCGCTGGGGTACGGACTTCTTGACCCGTGCTAGCAGCCTACGCAGCACCACAAAACTCAAATCATCGGCGCTGGCACGGTTAACGGCGTCTTTAAGCTCTGCATCAAACTCTAACTTGATATTTTCACGTTCAGTGTGAAGCTGAAAATGTGCGTCTTTGCGGCGATCAAGCGCCTCGTTGCGGCGCTTATGTATCACCACGAAAAGCGCAATCGCGATAATCAGGCCCAGCGCTACCGTCATTGAGCCGGTGTAGAGATTCCAGCTCAAAAACTCAGCTGTTTGCGCGCAGGCGATCGCGGGAATCCCGGCCAACAATACGGCTGGGAAGAGCGCAAAGTAGAAGCGAAGCATCAACCGATTCATTTAGTTTTAGTTGAATCGAGGTGCAGATGCAGCCAGTCATTGACGGTATTGTGCCACTGGATCGAGTTTTCTGGTTTTAGGATCCAGTGATTTTCATCTGGATACCAGAGGAACTTACTTTCGATGCCCTTGCGCTGCAGTGCGGTAAACGCACTAATTCCCTGCTCAAACGGTACGCGGAAGTCATTCATGCCATGAATGACCAACATCGGTGTTTTCCAATTTTGCACTTTGGTAATTGGATTGTCGCTTTCAATCGCAGCGCTTTGCTCCCAGGCGACGCCACCGTTTTCCCATTCGGCAAACCAAAGTTCTTCCGTTGAGTAGGACATAAAGCGCTTATCAAATATGCCCGCGTGGGTGACTAAGCACTTAAATCCATCTGGCCAAGCGCCCGCGATCCAGTTGGTCATGTAGCCACCGTAAGAACCGCCTAAGGCACAGGCGCGTTTGCCGTCTAAAAACGAGTATTTTTCTAGTGCGGCGCTAAGCCCTTTTTGTAAGTCTTCAAGCGGCTTGCCACCCCAATCGCCGCTAATCGCGTCCGTGAACTTTTGGCCGTAGCCTGTCGAGCCGTGAAAATCCACCATAAGTGCGGCAAAGCCCTGGCCGCTGTAGGTTTGTGGGTTCCAGCGATAGTGAAAATGATTGCCGAAGCTGCCCTGTGGGCCGCCGTGGATTAGAAATGCGATTGGATATTGCTTGCTTGCATCGAAATTAGCCGGTTTGACCAACCACGCATAGACGGTTTCCCCGCCAGCGCCGGCAAAACTAAATTGTTCTGCGGCGCCAAACTCGATTTTATTGAGCTGCGCACCATTGAGGTTGGTAAGTTTTGAAATTGCGCCACCGGACAGCGTCGTTGCAAAAAGTTCAGCCGGTGCGCGTAAATCATCGCGCGCAAACACCACTTTGTTTTTATTGACCGAGTAGCCGGAAACTGAGCCAGCGCCCGAAATTTGTTTCGCTTTACCGGTCGCCACTTCGATGCTAAACACCGGATGTTGGCCTATATCATCAGCTGCTGTAATCAGGGTTTTGCCATCTTGCGAAATTGCCAAGCCATCCGGAGAACGATCCCAGTTGGGCGCAATTTCACGGGTCTCACCGGAGCTGAGCGTGCGCTCCATAATGCGAAATCGATCTGCCTCGAAGTTAGCGCGGGTCATTGCGCGGTAATAGAGTTTTTTGCCATCGGCGCTTGGCAAGGGATACGCATCCCACGCTAGATTGTCAGGCGTTAAGTTCTTTGCTGCATTTATGCCTGCAACTTCGCTCTGGTAAACATCAAAATTGGTGCTCCAAGGCTCCGTCTTACCGGCGATGCGTGCGCCAAAATAAATCGTGCCGCTATCGGGGCTAAAGGCATATTCGGAATCATCGCCATTCGGTTTGCTTGGCACGTCCGCATCCATAGGAATGCCGCCAGCGCTGCGGCTTACTAGCTGTGCTTGAGTTATCGACTCGCCACTTAAGTTTGCGGTAAACAGCTGCGCACGGGTGCCATTTGCCCAAGTGTCCCAGTGTCGGATAAAGAGCTTGTCATGCAGCGTGCCGGTGGTCTTTTTAGCCGCTGTTTCATCCAGCCGAGCCTTGGTGCAGGCAAAATCGGCGGCGCAGTCCACAAATACTTCAGTCGAGAACGCGACCGTTTTGCCATTTGGCGATATCACAAAGCCACCGACATCCAAAGTGATATCGGATACCTGCTGAGCTTCGCCGCCAGAAAAAGAAAGCTGCCAAATTTGACTCGTGCCATTGCGGCTGCTTAGAAAATAGACCGACTTTCCATCGGGCGCAAAACGCGCATTGCTAACCGATTGCCCCTTTGCTGCCAAGCGTCTGGCGTTACTGCCGTCAATATTGGCTAGCCAAAGGCCGTTAACACCTTTGTTTGCAGCCATATCCGTTTCGCGCAGCGCATATAGCAATAGGGTTCCATCTGGCGATATTCGTGGGTCACTTACGCGCTTTAATGTGACCAAGTCCTGTACGGTGAAGCCCTGTTTTAATTCAGGTTTTACCGCTTGAGAAAGCGCTGAGTTCGATATCCCAAGCAAGGCTATGGCGAACGCAATATTTTTTTTCATAAGTAGCATCAGGTTAGTCTCCAGCGCCAAAAAGGTAGTTACATCTTAAAGTGATGTTGTAGTGAGCGCCATGGAAACTAGTGCTTAAGTCTAAATTTATGCCGGATTACACGTTGCGCTTAGGCAAAACTGCCAGACAAAACTGCGCTTTGCGATTAGGATCAGGGGGCTTTGCAGAAACTTCGTTTCGCTTCTCTAATTTACCGGCGTCGGGAGTTTGCTACGCTAAATTCCTATCATCAATCGAGCACAAGCCCATGAACCCTGAAAATCTGCGCATCAACGGCCCACGACTTTGGGACTCTTTAATGACATTAGCGCAAATCGGCGCTACGCCCAAAGGCGGCGTCAAGCGGTTGGCCTTGACCGATTTGGACAAACACGGCCGCGATTTAGTGGTGCAATGGGCGAAAGCGGAAAACTTGGCAATCACGATCGACCAGATCGGCAACGTTTTTATGCGCCGCGAAGGCAACGATCCAAGTTTGCCACCCATCGTTTCCGGCAGTCATATCGACACGCAGCCCACAGGCGGCAAGTTTGACGGCAATTACGGCGTTTTAGCGGCGTTGGAAGTCGTGCGTACCCTCAATGAGCACGGAATTCAGACGCAAGCGCCGATTGAGGTGGCGTTTTGGACCAATGAAGAGGGTAGCCGCTTTGTGCCGGTGATGATGGGCTCGGGTGTTTTTTGCGGCGCATTTAGTCTTGAGCACGCCTATGCCGCGAAAGACGTGGACGGTAAAACGGTCAAAGACGAGCTGGCACGCATCGGCTATTTAGGGACGCAAGTACCCGGTCAGCATCCGATAGGCGCGTACTTTGAAACCCATATTGAGCAGGGGCCGGTATTAGAAGACGCAGACAAAGTGATTGGTGTCGTGCCCGCAGTAATGGGGCTTTCCTGGTATGACTGCGTGGTTACCGGCATGGAAGCGCATGCCGGCCCCACGCCGATGCATTTGCGTAAAGACGCGCTGCAGGTGGCAACTAAAATCATGCAGGAAGTGGTGCATATCGGTAATCGCTACCCGCCCTATGGCCGTGGCACGGTTGGCATGGTTCAAGTATTTCCGAACAGCCGCAATGTGATTCCGGGTGAAGTCAAATTTAGTATTGATTTGCGCAATATAACCGCGACGTTATTGACCACGATGCATGAAGAAATTTTGGCTTTTGTGGAAAAAACCACGTCCGATAGCGGCCTGAAAATCAGTATCGAGCGGGTTTCTTACTATCCGCCGTGCCCGTTTCACGTAGATTGTGTCGACGCCGTGCGGGCGGCAACGGCAACACTGGGTTACTCAAATATGGACGTTGTTTCCGGCGCTGGGCACGATGCGATTTATACCGCGCGTTTGGCACCGTCAGGCATGATTTTCGTGCCCTGCAAAGATGGCATTAGCCACAACGAAATCGAAGATGCCAAGCCGGAGCATCTGGAAGCGGGCTGCAATGTTTTGCTGCACGCCATGTTGAATTTAGCGAAAGTCGCGGCTTAGCCTGATGGATTTGATTATTCGAAACGCCAACTTGCCAGATGGCCGAGTGGGCGTCGATATTGCGGTAAACGATGGCCGCATCGCAGCGGTTGAACCCAGTATTCAAACGCAAGCGCACACTGAAATAGACGCGGCCGGCAACCTCGTTACGCCGCCGTTTGTCGACGCGCATTTCCATATGGATGCGACGTTGAGCTATGGCCTGCCGCGCGTGAATCAATCCGGTACTTTGCTTGAAGGGATCGCGCTTTGGGGCGAACTCAAGCCGCAGCTCACCCAGGACGCGCTGATTGAACGCGCCCTGCAATACTGCGATTGGGCGGTTGGTCGCGGTTTGTTGGCAATCCGTTCGCATGTCGATATTTGTGATGACCGCCTGCTGGCCGTCGAAGCGCTCTTGCACGTCAAAAAGCAGGTTGCACCGTATCTGGATTTGCAGCTGGTCGCATTTCCGCAAGACGGCATTTTGCGCAGCCAGACCGCGTTCGAAAACCTACGTCGTGCGGTTGCGTTAGGCGTTGATGTCGTCGGCGGTATTCCGCATTTTGAACGCACTTATGCGGATGGCACGGAATCCGTGCGCCTATTGTGCGAATTCGCGGCAGAACATTGCCTGCCAGTCGATATGCATTGCGATGAATCGGACGATCCGATGTCCAGGCACATTGAAACACTCGCCTATCAAACCCAGCGTTTGGGCCTGCAGGGCAGGGTGACTGGCTCACATCTGACGTCCATGCATTCAATGGAAAACTATTACGTCAGTAAATTGCTGCCGCTAATCCGGGAAGCGGGGGTTGCGGCGATTGCCAACCCATTGATTAATATCACTTTGCAAGGCCGACACGATAGCTACCCAAAGCGCCGAGGCATGACCCGCGTGCCGGAAATGATGGCTATGGGCATCAATGTTGCCTTTGGCCAAGACTGCGCGATGGACCCGTGGTACAGCTTAGGCTCGGGCGATATGCTGGAAGTCGCGCACATGGGGCTGCACGTGGCACAAATGACCGGGCAAGCGGCGATGCGTCAGTGTTTTGCCGCCGTAACAGAAAACCCGGCGCGTATTTTGGGCTTGCAAAACTATGGTGTCGCGCCCGGTTGCAACGCCGATTTAGTCATTTTGGACGCGACTAAC
>JBBQBR010000098.1:0-7577 GCA_038317875.1 Lysobacterales bacterium | reverse complement strand
ATAACACCCAACGCAGTGCTTACCTTTTCGCTACCGGCATCTTTAAAGTTCCAGGCTACCGACTCGCCCTTGTAGGCGACAAAGTGATTGAGGCTAGTGCGCTTTGCCCTTAAATCATCCGCCAAGGCCAATACAACCAAGTTGCGATCCAGACTGCCTGGTTCAAGCAAATAATTGACGACACCATCACCGTCGTCTTCGCGCGCCCACTTTTTATTCCAGTCAAAAGTGATGTCGCGCTTGCGAGTTTTGACACTTACCGCTTGCCGGTAGCTGTAGCTAACCGGTTGAAAGTCATCACCGTTAAGGTTAAATATGCTGATTTCTTTGATTTTCGCACCGCCCAACAAACTTGCCCAGCCGCCTTCACTCGCACTGGTGGTGGAAAATTGGTACCCGCCCCGCGATTTACTGAGCGAAATTTGCGACGAACCCATTAGCTTGCCATTGCGATAGAGTTCATAGTCCGCACGAAACTCTTTCGGTGCGCCAGAGCTTGTCGCGCTAACGACAAGTGCAGCGAAAAATACGGTCGCAGTCTTGAATAGGTGCCGGGCTTTAATTGACTTAAACATGGGCTTGAGTTCCTTAAATAGCAGGAATTGACGCTATCGCCTCATGCCTGAATAGACGCAGACTTTAGTCGCAAATTGTTTAGGCTTTTGTTTCGCGTTAACTTTTGCCCGATGACCAAGCACTCACTTAGGCATAGCGCTAATTGGGTACCAAATTGGCGTCAATTTTGCTTACTGCCCGAAAATAAGTGCCAATTTGTCAAAGTTTTGCTGCACTAAGACGGCACGACTAGTGGCAGACTCAAGACTTGGTTGATTGGAAAGCGTTGATAATGTGGCAAATTGTTAATAACAGGTTTTGGCTTGACGCTACGGCGAAAAAATGCTCAATACAGAGCTGTCAGGTTTTATTTGCGCTGCTGTTTTCTGCACTGGCCTGGAGCGGTCAAGACGGCGCAAGCGCTAAAGTGGCCGCAACTGGCGGCGCTGCGGCGGAACAAGGCAGCACCCGCTGGTTTGTCGTCTCTGTTGGGGGCAAAAAAATTGGTTACCAACGTCAAGTGATAGCGGCGAGCGCCGGTCGCGTGCGCCAGACCGATACGATCGATATCGTGATTGATCGGGGTGGCGAAAAGGCATCGCTTTATACAGAAACAATGACAGAGGAAACCAGTGCCGGCCGGCCGTTGAATTTCGCCGTGCGCTATCGCGCAAGCAGCCAAGAAACACTTACTCAAGGTAAAGTACTTGCTGATCGGAGCATCCAAATCACCGAAACCGTAAACGGCGTAGTGCGTCCGATGCGCACGCTACAGCTTAGTAGCGACGCGCTGTTTCCCAACGCACAAATCAACAAACTTCGCGCCAGTGGGCTTAAACCCGGAACAACGATTCGCTTTGTCGCTTTTGACCCCAGCGTTATGCTTAGTTTTCCGGTGCAAACCAAGGTGCTTTCACGGCAGCAAAGCGATACTTTTGAGGGTGCGAAGCCACTGCTGAAGGTCGAGCAAATCATGCATTTGCCGGGCACCGATGTGCCCTCAAGCGCGCTTGTGGATGCGCAATTCAATCTTTATACGGTAGACACCGCGATCGGCGGCCTCAATATGCGCCTGGCAGCCAGCACGCGCGCCGCCGCGCTGGCACCGAATGACAGCAGCAATTTTTTTGTTGAACAATTCGCTAAAGCGCCGCGTGCGCTGAGCGCCGAAGAGGAGGCGGGAACATTGCGCTATCGAATTCGATTAAAAGCGAAAACGGCGACTGTGGCACCGCAAACGGATGAACAGCGCGTCACGGTCAGCGCGGACGGTTTTGACGTTGTTATTTGTGCGCGCTGCGGTACGGCGGCAGCTTCAGAAAAATCGGCAACAGCCCTAGCGGCTGCTCGCAAGCCTACCGCATGGCTACAAAGCGACGACCCAGAAATAAGGCAAGCTGCATTAGTGCAAATAAAAGGCAAAATTGGTGCGCAGGCACAAATGCAGGCATTGGAAGCATTCGTTGCGGCGCATATCTCGGATAGTAATTTGACAACGGCCTATGCATCAGCAAAAGAGGCGTTCGCCTCCAAGACTGGAGATTGCACTGAGCACGCGCTTTTACTGGCTGCGATGGGGCGTGCGGTGGGAATTCCAACGCGTGTTGTGGGCGGCTTGGCGTATGCACAGGATTATCTGGGTCAAAAAGACATCTTCGTGCCACACGCCTGGATGCAGGCGTTTATTGATGACCGTTGGCGGAGTTTTGACGCGGCATTAGGACGCTTTGATTCGGGTCATATTGCGCTTGCGATTACCGATGGTGATCCTAGTTCTGCATTTGTTGGCGCAACATTGCTGGGAAATGTTGCGATTGATGCAATTGATGCTGTGCGTGGCGATCCGGCCGATGAGGGTTCGAAGTGAGTTTTACTAAATCAAATTTTTTCGTTGATGCAATCTTTGCTTTGAGCCGTGCACAACGGGCTGCTTTTGCTGCAGTGCTTGGACTGCTTTTCTGCAGCACTCTAAACGCTGGAGCACCGACTGAGGTGATGCCTTTTGCGTCGCTAAAACTTGCTGGCCTCATGACTGATGTAAGACTCGTTGAGTTTTCAGGCATGGCACCGGCTCGGCGCAAAGATAGATTTTGGGCGATCAACGATGGTGGGCAGGAGCCAATACTTTGGCAGATCGACGCTAAGGGCAAAATTAAGACGCAGCTTCGCATAGAAGGCGTGGAAAATATCGATTTTGAGGACTTGGCGAGTTTTAGTGTCAAACCGCCGAACAGTCGGCGCTTGCATTACGTCGTCGTTCCCGACATCGGCGATAATGTAGCGATGCGTAATGACCATAAAATATATATTGTGGCCGACGTGCCGGGACGCAAAGTCGCAGCGCCCGCTTGGACGATTCACTTCCGCTATCCAGATGGTGCGCATGATGCCGAAAGTATCGCGGTGGACGCCAAAGAAGGCTATGTATATATCGTTATTAAGCGTGTGCTGCCGCCCATTTTGTATCGTGTGCCATTACGGCCTGGTTTTCGTGAAGGGGGTGCGTGGCCGAACCCGCAAACGACGCAAATCCAGATTGCCGAACACGTCGCAACCCTCGAAGGCTTACCGGAGAGCGATCAGAATTCAGCGGATGCGCGCAACGCGGTACGTTACGCTTCACAGCCCACGGGTGCCGTATTAGGGTGCGATGGCAATGAGCTGCTGCTGCTGACTTATGCCTCGGTATATCGATATCAAAAGAGCAGTAGCCAAATATGGGCGACGGCGTTAGTTGGGCAAATGCCAGAGGTTATGGCGCTGCCGCTGATGTTCCAAGCTGAGGCGATTACCCTGTCACGTGACTGCGATACGCTCTATGTCGGCGGCGAAAAGGTACCGGGGCCGCTATGGCGTTACTCGCGGGTTGCGCCAAAGCCAGCGCTCAAAAAAGCGACGCCGTCGGATGCCGCGAAATGAATGCTTTTTTAGCACAACCGGGTAGAGCGCAACCGCGTAGGGCGCTCGTCTGTGGTGCCAGTGCTGGCATCGGTAGCGCCTGCGCACATGCTTGGCGCACGCCGGTATTGAAGTTATTGCGCTGTCGCGTACGCAAACTAGTTTGGACGCGCTCATGCGGTCGTTGCCGACGCTCAGCTCAGCACAATCGCATTGCAGCATCGCGGTCGACATGTCTGATTTAAGCGCGCTTGAAGATGCAATTCATGCGGAACTAGCGCGCGGCGGTTCTATCGACATTTTCATCAATAATACCGGTGGCCCGCCCGCTGGGCCGATCGCTAGTGCAAGCTGCGCACAGTTTTTAAGCGCGTTTCAGCAGCACTTATTAGCAGGACACACGATTGCGACACTGTTGTTGCCGGGCATGCGCGCGCGCCAGTTTGGCCGGATTGTCAGCGTCATTTCGACCTCGGTGAAAGAGCCACTCAAAGACTTAGGCGTTTCCAACACCGTACGCGCTGCCGTTGCTGCTTGGGCGAAAACGCTCGCTTCTGAAGTTGCAAGTGATGGCATTACCGTCAATAACGTGCTGCCCGGTTTTACTCAGACTGCGCGATTGGACGCGATTATTAGCGGTCGAATGAAGAAATCGGGTATAGATATAGACGCGGTGGAAGCGACATTAAAAGCCGAAGTGCCGATGCGACGCTTTGCCAGTAGCTCAGAAATTGCCGCAGCCGTCGCTTTTTTGGCGTCGGATGTGGCAAGTTACATTACCGGTGTAAATCTACCGGTGGATGGCGGTAGAACTCGGTCGCTTTGACTTATTAAAGCCGAACGACGGTAAGCAGAGCCAGAATCAAGAGGAGCGAGTAGCGGGCATGCATTCCCAGTGTTCCAGTCATCATGCCGGCGAAAGCCGGTATCCAATAAGCGTACGTGGAAGCGGAAAGCTTAGCTTCGTCGATTGAGTCCTTTTGGATCCCGGCATACGCGCCGGGATGACGATACTTGTGATAGTCCTTCGCAGATTTTGTATCAAACTTAGGCGGTTAGTGACTAAAGCCGAACAACGGTGCGCCCGAGTGCTCCGCCCGCCAGCATCGTCTCAAAGGTGTCATTGAGTTGATCAAGCGTGATTTCCTTTGCTGCGATCACCGCCAAATGCTTGGGCTTCCAATCGCTGGCGAGTCGCTGCCATATTTGCGCGCGTAGCGGGTAGGGGGTGTTGGCGGAGTTGATGCCAAGCAAGGAAATGCCGCGAATAATGAACGGCATCACGGTGGTGTGCAATTCGTGTCCGCCAGCCATGCCGCAGCTGGCGATATTGCCCCAGGGCTGAATAACACGGGTGAGCATGTCCAATATTTCGCCACCGACGTTATCGACCGCACCTGACCAGGACGCGGCTTCAAGCGGCCGTCCGCCGAAGCTCAAACCCTCACGTGCGATACATTGGCGCGCGCCAATTTCTTTTAGAAAATTAAATTGATCAACCTTACCCGTAATGGCATGCATCTCGAAACCGGCAACTGTGAAAATATCAATCGCGAGTGTGCCCACGCCACCGGTTGCGCCAGTAACCACGATCGGCCCCAGATCCGGCCGCTGACCATTGGTCAGCATGCGCCAAAGACTTAAAGCCGCAGTAAAGCCGGCAGTGCCTAATGCCATCGACTCGCGCAACGTCAACCCGGAAGGAAGCGGCACGACCCAGTTAGCGTCTAGCCGCTGCATTTGAGAATAGCCGCCGTCTCGGGTTTCAGACAGTCCGCAGCCCGTTACCAAAACCGCATCGCCTTCGCGAAAACGCGCATCCCGGCTTTCAGTCACGTGTCCGGCGATATCTATCCCGCCCACAAGTGGAAATTGGCGCAGGATTTTGCCCTTTCCAGTCCCAGCAAGAGCGTCTTTAAAATTTACGGACGAAAATGCGGTTTTGAGTGTAACTTCGCCAGGGTTTAAATCGGCTAGAACTAATGACTCGATGCCCGCCCGATAGCCGTGGCTGTCATTGTGAATGCGAAAAGCTTGGAAAGTATTGCTTAAGTCTATGGCTCGTTCATCGAGCATCAAAACACTCCCGCAAATTTCATTGCGCCGATGAGTATTGCAAGTGCAACAACCAACAGTATGACCCAGACAGCGCTAGATATGCCGCCACTAGCAGCCGAAGCGGCGGAATTTGAATTGTACGATGCGTTTGATGCAGCCGAGCTCGTTGCGCCAGCAGGGCCCATCATTTCCCGCCCCGGTGAAATAAGTTGAAAGCGCAGCTGATCAAAACGCAGCTCATCGCCATGTTTTAATAGCTCGCGGGTTACGCGGCGGTCATTGACAAAAGTACCGTTTGCCGAGCCCAAATCTTCAACCATGACGCCATCTTGACTCGGACGTAGTTCAGCGTGCCGCCTGGAAACTTCGTCAGTAGGAATTGAAATATCGCATTCTGGGTTGCGCCCAATCACCGTAACGCCAGTTAATGGAAATACTTTGCCAAAGGTTGCGCCGGAGACGCCGCGTAGCATGAATTTCGGTAAGGCTGAGCGCACTCGGGTGCGGCCATCGTCGGCATCGTCTTGGCGCTTTTGCACCATCGGAACGGCGCCTGCACCGGCTCTATCAACAGCGACGATTCGTACACGCACGTCAGCCACTTGAATGACATCCCCTGCACGCACTTCAGTGCTGCGGGTAATCGCAGCCCCGTTGAGTGACAAAGCAGCGCCGGGCACAGGCGACAACATCGCGGTTTCGCCGTTCACCTGCAGCTCGCAGTGATTTGCCAAAACACCGGGTGCGAAAAGCTTAACCTTCGCGCCAGCGGCGCTACCGATAGTATGCAAGCCGTTGCCAAGTTCAATTTGCGCATGTTCGGCGTTCGGGAAAAGTAGTCTCATGGGCTTCTCAGTCAGTTTAATGCGTGAATATTAGGGACGTTTTATGCATTGTGTCTGTTTATGGAATTTGTGCAACTGCGCGCGCTACCCTAAAACCGACGGTATTGTTGCGCTTATCGCGATCTATAGGCGTTCGAATGACTGTACTGGTTTCAGTGGGCGAACTGACCCAGGCGGTGCCCATCGTAACGCGGGTGCCGCAACGCCCTATTTGCCAGGCAGCGCCGCCTTTTGGGTGCCCGACTAAACTGGGATTCCAGCAATCCTCAACCCACTCGCGCACGTTGCCGGTTAAATCAACCAAATTATTTCGATCTGCAGCAAAGCTGCCGCCGGGCGCGGTGGCGGAAAAATTGTCACCACAGCTATAAACTTTTCGCTCTTCAAACTTTTTACCAAATTCCGTATCACCGATATTGCCGCTGGCACATCCAGGTTTAGGTGCCGCCTTGGCAATTAACTGCCACTCGGCTTCGCTCAATAGGCGATATTTTTCACCACTTTCTTTGCTCAACCAACGCACATAGGCCTGCGCATCTTCAAAGTCGACACAAACTACAGGATGCCGGTCAGTTTGCTCAAAGCCTGGCTTTTGCCACGTGCGATCTTTCGAAACGAACATCGCAAACCCTTCGATATTGTTACAGCCTTGGCTGCCACCGCGATAGCCGCTAGCACTGACAAAACGACTGTACTCACCGAACGAAACCTCAGAACGTGCAACCGCAAAACTGTCTGAAATCGTGACGTTAGCGATGCCGCCTTTCGTGTCGCGCAAAGTTACATCGCCGCCGTTAACGATTTGCATTGCTGGGGATTTGCCGCCTGATTTTAAGCTATCCGTAAAGGCGAAGCCGGGCTTGCCGATTCCTGGCGCGCGTTTTACACCGGCGAGGGCAACTGCATTGCTGGGGTCAAGCAGCAATACGCTTTGATAAAGTTTTAGCGCAGTATCCCCTTGCCATTTAGCCTCAAGCGGTTTGCCGCGCGCCGTTAGAGATGCAATGATTCTTTTGCGTTCTGATGCTAGTAAAACCGCCTCTTTTGAGGTCGCGCCAGCGGCTAATGCCGACTTTTGAATCAAAGCGGACTCCGCTAAAAACGCCGCGATATCGGGCGTATCTTGTATAAGGAGCGCGTCAATTTTGGGCGTAATCGTGGCAAAGCAATCGGCGACGCCTTTTTGCGCTACCAGGGATAAGGTGTCGACGGTTAACGCTA
>JBBQBR010000097.1:0-7622 GCA_038317875.1 Lysobacterales bacterium | reverse complement strand
GCGCCAGTGATCCTCAGGCTGCGCTTTGCCCAGGCCGTAGACGCTCAGGCGATCATGCTGAAAGCGCGTAATTTGCTCAGTTTGCGCGCCGCGCAAAACCGCGATCACGTGCATGACGCCAAAGCGTTGCCCGGTGCGGTGAATCGCGGAAAGCAGTTGGCGCGCGGCTTCGGTGGCATCTGACTTTGCCACCGGATGCGCACAGCGGTCGCAATTGCCACATTCGCCAGCAAAATGCTGATTAAAGTGTTTCAACAGCGGCACGCGACGACAATCTACGCTTTCCGCATAGGACAATAGCGCGTCGAGTTGCCCACGTTCGTAGCGTTTGCGCGCCTCGGTGGCGGTGGATTCTTCGATAAAGCGTTTCAGCTGCACTAAATCCGCCAGGCCGTAACACATCCAGGCAAATGCAGGCGCGCCATCGCGGCCAGCGCGGCCAATTTCCTGATAGTAGCCTTCCATGCTTTTTGGCAAATCCACATGCGCCACGAAACGCACGTCCGGCTTGTCGATGCCCATGCCAAATGCAATCGTCGCCACCATCACGATTTTCTCGTCCGACAAAAATAGCTCTTGATTCTGCGAACGCGTTTGCGCGTCCAAACCGGCGTGATAGGGCAGGGCGCGGATGCCTGCCTCGTTCAATTTTGCCGCTAATTCATCCACTCGTTTACGTGACAGTGCATATACAATGCCGCTTTGATTCGGATGCGCACTAATAAATCGCAATAGCTGGCGCGTCGGGTCGGCCTTTTCTACCACGGTCAGCTGCAAGTTTGGGCGATCAAAGCTGGATACAAATAGCGGTGCATCGCTAAGTGACAATACCTCGGCTATTTCAGCCCGAGTGCGGGCATCGGCAGTCGCGGTCAGTGCTAAACGCGGCGTGTTCGGGAAGATTTCACTTAAGCGACCTAATTGCTGATATTCCGGGCGAAAATCATGGCCCCACTGCGACACGCAGTGCGCCTCGTCAATCGCGATTAAACTGAGTGGGATTTCGCTTAAAAAGCTCAGCATGCCATCCATCAGCAAGCGTTCTGGCGACACATACAGCAGTTTCAGCGTACCGCGCCGGATACTTTGATAAATCTCGCGCGCTGCGTCATTGTCGACGCTGGAATTCAGCGCCGCCGCCGCCACGCCAAACTCAATTAGCTGCGCCACTTGATTTTGCATCAGCGCAATTAGCGGCGAGATCACCACCGTCAGGCCATCCAGCAGCAGCGCCGGAATTTGATAGCACAAGCTTTTGCCGCCGCCGGTTGGCATCAAGACCAGCGCATCACCGCCGCTTAATATTTGCGCGATCACCGCCGCTTGATCGCCGCGAAAATCTGAATAGCCGAACACGCGCGCCAGTTCAGTGCGGGCGCGGTTTAACATCTGCGCTGTATCGGGCGTCACTTTAGTGCCGCCACGGCATATTGAAATCGGTGGTGCATGACCGAGATTTCTTGCTCACGCGCGGCTATACCTAACGGTCGAGTTATTTGCGATTGTTTGTCTATCCATCACCAAAGTTTAGCGCCTTTTAGCTGATTTCCGGGTCGAACTCTGACTTTAGCAATGTCATTAACTTCAGCACCCATAGCTTATCGTTGCGTTACCGATAATTTCCACGATTGCCACTCGTTCGTCATCCCCGAGTGTTTTTGTCGGGTATCCAGCATCTTCGCACCTTAAACCAACTGGATTCCCGCCAAAAAAATGCGGGAATGACGGTTTGAGGAGGTGTCGCGTCATCCTGATTACTGGCTGCACCGGGCCGGACGAACTTAAGTTAATGGCATTGGTCATTGTCTATCTGCGGAATTTGTGAAGCGAACAAATAAGCGCCAAGAAAAAATGCCAAACAAAAGCCCTACAAGGCTGCCAATAGGCGTCCACAAGTAAAAAGGAATATCTAAACCAGTGCCACAAACCCAGCCCCACTTCGCGCGCATGTGAGCGACGGTTTCAGCTACGGAATGCTTTGCATAAAAATAGCCTGCGATCGCGCCGACAAAGGTAAATGTCGGGGTATAGCAGGCGCGCGCTTTTCGGATAGACATATAGGATTAAGCGCGCTGAAATAAGGTCCGTGGGACTCAAAGTTACCAGCAAAAGTTCTGGTGACGTGTCGACTAACTGCGGGTTTATTTTCCGATCTTTATGGTGTGCGGTCGGCGGTCGACAACGCAAAGCGCAACTTGTTTCAGACCCTAAAGCCGTAAATGCGCAGGTGCGGCCTGCGCCGCTAATCCCGCGCCAAAAACTCCAGCACCCGCGTATCGACTTCCGGTGCCAGCCCGCGTAAGCCACGCCCGGCCTGAAACAGCGTTTTGACGTGCCCAGTTGCGGGCAGCACAACCACCTCGGCGTGTCCGCCTGCGGCATTGACTTTGGCGGCTAAATTGACGCTGTTTTTGGGATACACCAAGCGATCATCGGCACCATGGATTAGCAGCATCGGCGGCGCTTGTGCGCCAAACTGCGCGTAGTTAATGGGCTGCGATTCCGGCAGGTTGGCATCGCCCTTAAAAACCTCGACTACCAGCGGGTCGGTCATCGGCAAAAAATCATACGGGCCGGACAGGCCGATAAAGCCTTTGATGTCCGCTGGCACCATTTGCTTTGCCTGTAAATACTGCGGATCCAGCATTACCAAGGCGGCAATATGCGCGCCGGCAGAATGCGCCATCACGTAAAGTCGTTTTGGCTCAACGTTCAGTTGAGCTGCGTTATCACGCACATACGCGACGCTTGCGGCGGCGTCCTCAACAAAACTGGGGAAGATGTAATTCGGTGCCTTGCGATAGTCTGGCACCACCACCACATAGCCTTTAAGCGCGTAATGCGCCGCAAAGAATTCGTACCACGCGCGCTTGCCGTTGCGCCAGCTGCCACCAAAGAAAAACACGATCACCGGCAGCGTTTTGCCCTGGTATTGCGCGGCGGTGGGCCGATAAACATCCAGGCGTTGGGCTTTGTCGCTGCCATAGCTAAGCGTGCTTTTTTGATAATCGCTAAAGGCGTAGGGCACTTTTAAAGAGCGCATAAAGCCTGCTTGGCAGGCGGCGAGCAGGCTTAGCATGGTCGAAATAATCAGTAGTCGGGTTAGTTTCATTCGGTTTCTATTGCTAAGGTAAAAAGTAGAGTCTCGTCATTGCGACGAGCGAAGCGACGTGGCAATCCATTTTCGGATGCCTAAAAAGCAAAATGGATTGCTTCGCTGTGCTCGCAATGACGAATTGAGACTTACCCAATCGCGCGGTAAATCGGGTGCATACACTGCTGTTTTATGTGGCATTAGTTGTACCGACTTGATGTGACGACGGGGTTATCTAAGTAGGCTGCGTCCTGATTAGCATGCGGCGCTACGAAGAACGCGCGACAAATGCCATCGCACCACGTGCCATTAGCTCGTGTGCCAGGTTTCGCCCCAAGTCCTCGGGTGCGTCTAATACGCCGCTAATGCCGCCTTGGATGCTTTTGCGTGCGCTGGCATCGCCGACTAGGCCGCGTAGGCGCAATGCACCGGCCTCAATTTCAGCAAAGGCCGCGATCGGCACTTGGCAAGAGCCGCCCAAGGTTTGCGCAAACGCACGCTCAGCGCGCACGCATTGCCACGTGGGCTGATGTGCCAACGGCGCTAACAGCGCTGCCGTTGCGTGATCGTGCGATAAACATTCAATCGCCAGCGCGCCTTGACCCGCTGCAGGCAGCATATCCGGCGGCAGCATGCGGCTGGCAATGCGCGCACTTAAGCCCAGTCGATCAAGCCCAGCGGCCGCCAACACAATCGCATCGAAGTGGTTTTCATCAAGTTTGCGCAAACGGGTTTGCACGTTGCCGCGTAAATCCAGCAGTTGCAAATCCGGCCGCATCGTATGCAGCTGAACTTGTCGGCGTAGGCTAGACGAACCCACCCGCGCGCCGTGTGGCAATGCGGCGATATTGGGATAGTGATTGCTGACCCAGGCGTCGTAAGGTTCCTCTCGGATCAACACGGCCGCAAGTTGAAATTCCGGCTCTAGCGTCATCGGCACATCTTTTAGGGAATGCACCGCAATATCCGCGCGGCCTTCCAGCATCGCGACTTCGAGTTCTTTCAGAAACAAGCCCTTGCCACCGACTTGGCTGAGCGGGCGATCTAGGATTTGATCGCCGCGCGTGGTCATCGGCAACAACGTCACCTGCATGACTGGATAGAGCAATCGCAATCGCGCCGCGACATGTTCGGCTTGCCAAAGCGCCAAAAGGGATTCGCGCGTGGCGATTCGGATCGTGCTTTTGGGTTTAAGCGCAGAATTTATCGACATCTTAGGAATCCTCAGTGCTTAAAATGCCGCACGCCGGTGAATAGCATCGCGATGCCGTGCTCATTGGCGGCATCAATCACTTCTTTGTCGCGCATTGAACCGCCCGGCTGGATCACCGCCTTAATGCCGACCGCGGCGGCGGCATCAATACCGTCGCGGAACGGGAAAAATGCGTCGGACGCCATCACCGCGCCGGGCACGGCAATATTGGCTTCCGCTGCCTTCATTGCGGCAATTTTTGCGCTGATAACGCGACTCATTTGCCCAGCGCCGATGCCCACCGTGCGCGCGTCTTTGGCATAAACGATGGCGTTGGATTTCACCTGCATCGCCACTTTCCAGGCAAATACTAGATCCGCGAATTCCGCAGCGGTCGGTGCGCGCAGGCTAACTAGCTTGTAGTCGCCGGTTGTTAGCGTGTCGCGATCGCCGTCTTGGATTAAATAGCCGCCCTGAATGCGTTTGACGTCGCGCCAAGCGCAGCCAGACCCACTTAACGCACCGGTGGCAATTACCCGCACATTGGGCTTGCTGGCGAGTGCTGCAAGTGCCAGTTCGCTGTAGTCGGGGGCAATCACCACCTCGACAAATTGCCGCGCAATGAGCGTGCGTGCGGTATCTGCATCTAAGCTACGATTGAAGGCAATGATGCCGCCGAACGCGCTGATTGGATCGGTTTGATAGGCGCGCTCGTAGGCGTCAAGCAGGGTGGATGACACCGCCACGCCGCATGGGTTTGCGTGTTTGACGATCACGCACGCGGGTTCATCGAATAGCTTGACGCACTCAAGTGCGGCATCGGCATCGCTTAAGTTGTTGAAGCTAAGCGACTTACCTTGGCGGAAACTGGCACCGGCAATGCAGGCTGGCGGCAGCGGGGACTCCAGATACAGCGCTGCGCGTTGATGTGGGTTTTCACCGTAGCGCAAAACTTCAGCGCGCTGCATTTTTAGCGTCAAAGTGGCCGGGAAATCGCTGTTTTGAACGGGCTCAGCCGTTGCACCGCTTAAGTACGCGGCCACTAGCGCGTCGTATTCGGCCGTGTGCGCGTAGGCTTTCGCGGCAAGCGCGCGGCGCATCGCAAGGTTGTTTTGCCCGGTTTTAATTGCTTCCAAGGCGCTGGCATAATCATTTGCGTCCGTTAGCACCATGACGCGTTCGTGGTTTTTTGCCGCAGCCCGCAGCATCGCAGGCCCGCCAATATCGATGTTTTCGATGGCCTCTTGATCGCTGACGCCCGGTTTCGCAATCGTTGCAGCAAACGGATAAAGATTAACCACCAGCAGGTCAATACGCGCGATATCGTGCTCGGCCATCGTGCTTTCGTCGACGCCTAAGCGCCCCAAAAGCGCGCCGTGAATCTTTGGATGAAGCGTTTTCACGCGCCCACCCATGATTTCTGGAAAGCCGGTGACGCTGGACACGTCGCTAACGCTCAAACCCGCCGCACGCAGCGCGTTTGCGGTGCCGCCGGTGGAAATTAACGCGACGCCCAGCGCGGCTAAACCGCGCGCAAGTTCAACAAGGCCGGTTTTATCCGATACGCTGAGCAGCGCACGAGTTGGTGGATTGTGTTCAGTCATGGCGGCAAGCTGCGCAAAATTCGAGGCGCGGAGTGTCGCTTAAATGCGGTTAAAACTGTAAGTAGCTAAGGGCTTGGTGGCGCTTGGTGCTCAGCTGGTGTGTAAATCCAGCAAGCATTTAAGCAATTAATTCGACTATTCAAAGCTACTCGCTTATTCAAAGCCATGCGCTTATTCAAAGCCATGCGCTTATTCAAAGCCATCAGCGAATAAGTTATCACCACGCATTAAATAAATCGCGCCCGCAAGTGCCGGGGCGTTCGCGCGGAATGCACCGACGTAGGCGATGCGGTTGCTAGGCCCCGCGTGCGCCACAGAGCTACCGAAGCCTTCGCCATTAACGCCATCCGGTGCGACAACGCGCTGCACCGCGATCCAGTTGCCTGTTGCACCGCGTTGAAATGCCTCAACCGAACCGGGGCCAGTGCATGCACTCGCGCCGTTGGGTTCGCAGTAAGCACCCACTAGGGCTTCAGTGCCGCTAATTGAAACTGCGGTGCCAAAAAGATTGCCAGCGGTGGCGCCACTAGAAAGCAACTTAGCGCTTTGGCTCCAACTGCCGCCGCTGCGCGTGAAAATATAGGCGCTGCCCGCATCGTTACCGACTGCCTTATCGTCGCGCGACCCGCCCGCGATTATCGCGTCACCATCAATATCCACCGCAGCGCCCAGCTCGTCATCGCTGCCAAGATCACCGGCAACTAGGCGTGCCTGTTGCGTCCAGGTAGCACCTGTGCCGGTGTAAACATAGACCGCGCCTGCAGTGGTAAATACACCTTCATTCTCTTTTGGGGCGCCAATTGCCAACGTGCCGCCCGAAACCGCAACTGCGTGGCCAAAGCGTCGGCCGACACTGCCGTCGATCTGTGTGCCATAGATTGATGTCCGCAAAGCCCATGTTGAGCCGCCGGTGTTCTCAAATACATGCACCGCACCGACGACTTCGCCGCCCGGATTTTGTGCTTTGACTTCGCCGACATAGATGAAATTGCCTTGCGCCGCGACTGAATAGCCAAAATTGCCGGTTGCCGACGGAATGGGCGGCGCAAGTATGCCCGCTGCCGCGAAAGGCATAACTAAGGATGCTTGAGTACGATAGGCATAGACTTTGCCCGAATTGAGTAACGGCACGTCATCGCCAAACGCGCCTACAGCCGCAAAACTGCCGATAGTTTGCGGGCTTGCAATGGCGACACTGGCACCAAAAAGGTCAGCGCTAAGTCCGCTGGTCAGGGTTTGGCCAAATACAACGCCGCCAGTTGCATTCGGCGCTATCACCTGCGCTTTGCCGTTGAGTGATCCAACCAGGCCTAAGCCTAGATCACCGGTGGCGATGGCGTATCCCAAAAAAGTATTCGCCGCAATCCCCACCGGCTGTGCACGCGTTTCGATCAGGTAAGGTGCGCCAGCAAAACTTGTATTAATCGCGGCAAGCAGTGTCAAGGTTAGTATGAGTCTAGGCATGTTCGCTGTCCGTTCAAATAAGGATGGATTAAGTTTAGCGGTTTAAAGACCTTAGCTGCTGATAATTCAATGCTGCTTTGCTCACCCCAGCCGCAAGCGCCCGACAAAGCGCACGCTCGGGCTGCGCTCCAGATCCCCTGGCGATACGGTTTTTGGATTCGGATCGGGCACCACGATCACATCAGTCGCCGCGACATCGCGTGCGGGTGAAGTTTGCTCAGGCTGCCCGAAACGCGCGCGAAGTTTGGCGTAGTCAGCCGCCAAGGCG
>JBBQBR010000096.1:0-7633 GCA_038317875.1 Lysobacterales bacterium | reverse complement strand
GGTTAGGTTCAACAAAATACGATAGCGTTATACGTAGTTCAACGCTCTCATAAAATAATTGGCGAAGCGATTCGGTAGGCCAAGGTAACTGGTGCAAATGCATATCACATGCAGTGATATTGCCGCCTGTAGCCTTGCCCTTAATCCTCAATTTCGGCTTTTTCTGAAAAGGCTGCAAAACGCCCTGCACAATCAGCGTGAGGGAATCAGCGCCGCTGTGTAAAGCTCGATCTAAATCAGGTTCACCCCAACCGCAGTGACGTAGTCTATTTTCAAAATCGGACTTTGAAGTGCCCGGATATTGCCTACACAGCGCCGGGGTCCACTCTGCACTGTGCACGGTAAGCGCCCGAATTGTTTCGGGCCAATACGCTGGGTAATGCGCCATCAACCTGGCGCAGAATCTTGAAGCGAGTGCTGTTGCTGCGCTGGTACCGTGGCTGGTCGCTATCAATCGGGTTGCAAGATCGTGGTGCGCGGTCAGTACATCCAAACTATCAAATCCACTGACGATGGTGCTGTCTTCGCCCATGTTGCCGCCTTCGAACACCACCTCTGGCTTAAATGGCGCTGAACTATCCCAAGTCCTTGAGGTGGAACTGTAAGGGCTTAGCGCACCATTTTCTGCAATCAGTTTATATGACCCGGTGATTGCTTCAGTAATCAAAGTCTTGTGGGTAATCGCGCCTACAGTCAACGCATTCCAAGCTTGCGCGGGATCCTCAACCGACGTGAGCGAATTGCGACTCGGGTAGTCGCTGGGAAACTTGTTGTGTACGTTGCCAGCGCTAATCAGCATAAGCCGCATTAAGCTGCCATCACCGGCATAATCAGATGTTAACGCGTCGATTTCGGCGGACCATGCGCTGGCGGTGCCGCGCCGCGTAGTTGCTGTACTTGTGACAGCCATAGAAAAGAGTCGGCGACGATAGGGCGCGGCGAGCTCCGGCATACTAACCGCATCGCGGGTGAGCGCACCGTAATGCTCCACATCATTTTCATCTTGATTGAGAAACACTTTTACTGATTCAGTCCGATGCCCAATATGAATCACGCTAGTGCTTTCAAAAGCATGTACTAGATCGCCCCAAATCGCCAATCCTGCTTGGCCTGTTCCATGCCCGATATGATCTGTAACGTCCCAAGCCGCGTTGACCGTATGTAAATCCGCTTGATCCAAAGTCTGCGAAAGTAGTGGGTGGCCTTGCAGGCAACCTGTATCAAGCACGCACACGTGCGGCGTGACTTCTGATTTTGGTATAAAAGTTGTGCGTTGAAGCAGCTCCGCTATCCAGGGTTGTTGCCCTTGTCGTGGAAGCTGCATAAAAAAATCTGCAGTTTCTGGCGCGCGCCTTAATTCAGCAAGGTGACCCAATAAGTACGATGAGCTTTGAAGCTGAGCAAGCGTGCCGCGCACCAAGAGTACGTCACGCTCTGGGAAATTCAGAACCGCTGACCCAACCCACATGCCAGCTGCTTCTGCTGCATTGCGAAAGCGTTGAATGCGATTTGCAGAATCTAAAAAGTGGGGTTTTGCTTTTCTATTTGAAATCGCTGACGTGTTTTTTGCCTCATCGATAGGCTTACTAAGCCATGCCTCAAATCGCATCGGTTGATCTTGACGTGGCAATAGTGCGTCGTCGGTCCAAATATCTTCAATTACGGACGCCCGAACATCTTGAATTGCGTCCAGAAACTTTTGATTGTCACGGGGCTTGCCGTTTATATCGCACTTGTACTCAAGATAAGCTTTAATTTTGTCCTCAAAAACCCCCAGCTTTCCGTACGGTAGCCATACGCTAGCAAACATAAGATGCGCGACACTTCGAACGCTAAGTAATTCGATTCCGTGACTTATCAAATCAAGGCCTTCAAGAGCAAATTCAACATCTGGGAAACTCGTGAACTTGATTGATAACCCTAAACCGTTGCTCCATCCTGCGTTCTTTTGTTCTTCATTTGCTTCTTCTGAGGTCTTTTTCAAAGCTGCAAGATTTACGCGCAAATGCGCGCTATGCGCTTCCCGTTGCTGAGGCGGAATGTCTTTTTTCGGCCCTCGTCCCTCGCCTTGAAAGAGCTCAGTTTTAGTGATGCTATTTGGCAGCAGGAAATGCGAACGCGGATTGCGAGGCATTGTCATGCCAGCTCACTGACCTGACGCCATGTATCGCGCATTGCGCTTCGCTCTTCCAGCATCGCAACGACTTGCTGGGTTGTGACGGCAAATTCACCTTGAATCAACGCCTCTTTCAAAGCGTCCTCTGTGGCTTTTGCAATTTCGGCGTAACTCAATCCGGTCGCTTTTTTAGCGAGTGCTTTCCATCCGATACGGCCCGACAAATGACCTGCCAAACGATTCTGTAGCAGCACTTCAATCTGTTCGGCGTCTGGCAAGCGATATTGCAAAACGTCGTCAAAGCGCCGAAGCAGGGCACCGTCCAGTATTGCTGCATGATTGGTTGCCGCCAGAATTAGGCTTTGTGATTGATCTTGTTCCAGCATCAACAAAAAACTATTTAAAATTCGCCTGGCTTCACCCACATCATTTGAGTTCGACCGTTGCGAGCCAATAGCGTCGAATTCGTCAAAAAAATACACGCCACGCGTACTCGCAATAGCTTCGAAAACCTGTCGCAGTCGTGCGGCAGATTCGCCCATAAATTTTGTAATGAGCGCATCTAAGCGCACTACAAATAACGGTAGCGCCAATTCGCCCGCTAGCGCAGCTGCCGTGAGGGTTTTTCCAGTGCCCGGCGGCCCCACGAAAAGCAGCTTGCGGCGCGCCGATAGTCCATGGGCGCTTAGCTTCGAGGCGTTGCGCTGCTCGCGAATAACACGATCCAACTGGATGCGAAGTCGGGCGTCCGCTACTAAATCCGAAAGTCTGGACGCTGGATAGGAGGCAACCAACAGCGCGCCTAGATCACCGCGCGGCTGATGTAAGGCCACAGTTTTTAGGACTGGCGCTGGCTTTGCTTTGGCAGCATCAATCATTTGCTTTAGCTCTTCAGCGGCACGGCCATTTCCCTTTCGTGCCTCCATTGCCGCCATCTGCAGTGCAACGGAATAGAAATGCAGCTCGTCACCTTCGCGATGCGATTTCAATAAAGCTTTGAGTTGATCAGCGTTTGACATATTTTGAGTATAGGCACTGCCCTCCTCAAAAGCATGTCTTTGAGACGCAAATGCCTAATCCGCCCCCACCAACTTCGCCGCCTCCGCCAAATCCACACTCACCAAGCGCGACACACCCGGTTCGCGCATGGTCACGCCGGCTAATTGGCGCGCGTGTTCCATCGTTACTTTGTTGTGGCTGACGAAAATAAATTGCACGGTTTGGCTCATTTCTTCGACCAACTTGCTGAAGCGGCCGACATTGGCTTCATCGAGCGGCGCGTCAACTTCGTCGAGCAGGCAAAACGGCGCCGGGTTGAGCTGAAAAATCGCGAAGATCAGCGCCACTGCGGTCAAGGCTTTCTCGCCGCCGGACAGCAAACCAATGGTCGCTGGGCGCTTGCCGGGTGGGCGGGCGATGATATTGACGCCGGTTTGCAATAAGTCTTCGCCGGTCAATTCCAGCGCTGCATCGCCGCCGCCGAAAAGGCGCGGAAACAAGACTTTGAAGCCGATGTTGACTTGCTCGAAGGTTTCTTTGAAGCGGCTGCGGGTTTCACGATCAATCTTTTTGATCGCTTCTTCCAGCGTTTCCAGTGCGCTGTTGACGTCCAGCATTTGGCTGTCTAAATAGCCTTTGCGGGTGCGCGATTCTTCAAGCTCTTTGATGGCCGCCAAATTGACCGGTTCCAAGCGTTTGATTTTTACTTCTAGCTCAGCGGCGCGGGCGTCCCAGTCGCGGATATTGGCGGCCTCTGGAATTTGCTCTAATAACACCTCGCGCTCGAAGCCGCTTTGCGCGATTGCGGCTAGGAAGCCTTCTTCGCGAATACTCAGCGCTTGCGCTTTCAATAAGCTTTCGCTGCGGCCTTCGCGCAAGGCCTCGGTTTGCTGTTCGGCGCGTTGGCGTTCGCCGTCCAATTTGCGCAAGGCTTCAATGCAGTCGTCCACTTTTGCGCGCGCTTCGCTTATGCGTTTGTCAACGATTACGCGCTGTTCTAAGGCTGCATGTAAGCTGTCCTGCAAGCCTTCCAGCGGTGCGCTGGATTGCTCCAACTGCACGGCCAGCGTGCGTTTGCGCGCATCCAAAGCCAGAATGCTGGCGGTGATGCGCGTGATCGCGAGCTCTAGGGAAGCCAGTGCGGTTTTTTTACCCTGCACGCCTAATTCCAGCTGATGCGCGCGTTCCCGGGCTTCGCGCGCACCTAGGCGGGCGATTTCCAAATTCGAGGCGATGCGGCTGCGATCTGCTTCTAAAGTATGCCGCTCATCTTCAAAGCCGCCCATCAACTCAAGCCCTTCTTCCAATTTTGCGCGGGCATCGCGCACCAGTGAATCTTCCGCATCCAGCTGCTCGGAAATGCCGGCTAGTTCTGCGGCTATGCGTTCACTGCGGGTGCGGGTCTGCTCGACGCGGCCTTTTTGGCTGGTCAGTTTGCCCACGTGTTCGCTGACTTTGCGCTGCTGCGCATAGACCGCAGTCTGCGCGTCTTCTTTGGCGCGCTCGGCTTGTGCGACTTCCGATTTGCGCTGATCAATCGCATCGCGCGCCACATCTGCGTGCTCACGCATCGCTTCGATTTTGTCTTTCAGCTCAATAATTTCGCGGCCGCGCGCTAACACGCCGTCGAAGGCTAGACCGGCACCGCGTAATTTGACCCAATCGCGGCTCAGCCAATGGCCATCGCGACTGACCACCGATTGATTGCCGCTCAGCTGTGCGGCAATTTGCTGCGCGCTGGCCAAATCAGGGGCAATTTGTATGCCTGCCAGCCAAGTGGACAATGCCGCCGGGCCGCGTACTTTCGCGGCCAAACTATTGCTTTCCGCGCCCGCAGCCAATAGCGCCGCTTGCCCGCCAGCATCGGCAACCGCGACCAAAACACCGCCGGGTAAGCCGACCGCGTCTAGGCTTGCCAACTCAGGCACCACGACCGCCTGTAGTAATTCGCCTAAAACTGCTTCCAGCGCCGCCTCAAAGCCAGCATCGACTTCGATCACATCGCTGAGTCGCGGTGCATTTGCCAAACCGCGTGCGGCCAGCCAGCGGCTGCGTTCTTTTTGATCTTGCCCGAGTGCGGCATGCTGCAAGGCATCGAGCGAGGCGGCGCGCGCGACGGCGGCACCCAACTGCTGCTCGGATTCGCGCAAGCTGGCATTCGCCTGCTGCTGCGCATTTTGCGCGCCAAGTAAGGCCTGTTTGCGCTGATCACTGAGGTGGCTTAGCTGTTCCAGCTGTTCCTGTAGAATTTCCGAATCGTCGCTGAGCTGGTCCAGCTCAAGCACGAGTGCGTCCAAATTGAAAATGCCCTGTTCCGCGATCAGCGCGTTGCGACGTTTGATTTTATCTTGCGCAGTGCGATCTAAAAGCTCAATGCGGGTGCGCTCAACTTCCGTCATTTTGGATGCCGCGCTTGAGCTTTGCGTGTGCACGGAAAAACGCCCCTGCCATTCACTTTGCGCGGCTTCGGCGGCTTTTAAGTTATCAACATCGCGCTCCGAAATATCAAGCAAGGATTCCAGTTTCGGCTCGTCAATGACCAACACTTCCGTAAGCGTTTTGGCTTGGCGCTCATCGGCGTCGAGCTGCTCGGCCAAATGCGCGCCCTGGGTATCGGCTTCGCGCAATTCGCGCTGGGATCGCTCGGTCAAATCACGGCGAAATTTTAGCTCTTGCTCCAAGCGCGCAATATCGCCGCCAACACGATAGCTTTCCGCTTGAATCGCATTGAAAGCCTCGACCGCTTCCTCATGCGCCACGCGGCCGGTGCTGTCGCTGGATTCCACCCGCGTACGCACTGCCGCCAGTTCTTCCATCACCCGCTCGGTATTTTTGAGCTTTTCCTCGACCGCGCGCCGCTCGGTTTCCAGCTTTTGCCAGCTTAGTGCGGCCAGCTCAGCTTCAACGCGCGCCTTTTCAGTCTTGAGTTCGGTGTATTTTTCCGCTTGTTTGGCTTGCCGTTCCAAATTCACCAGCTGCTTGTCGACTTCTTCGCGCACGTCGTTTAATCGGTCTAAATTTTCCCGCGTCGCCTTCATGCGCGACTCGGTTTCTTTACGGCGTTCTTTGTATTTGCTGATGCCCGCCGCTTCTTCCAAATGCACGCGCAAATCTTCCGGTGCGGATTCGACGATCTGGCTGACCATGCCTTGCTCAATAATCGAATACGAGCGCGGGCCTAAGCCGGTGCCTAAAAACAAATCGGTAATATCGCGTTTACGACAGCGGCTTTGATTCAAGTAGTAGCCACTTTGGCCATCGCGCGTCACCAAGCGTTTGACCGAAATTTCCGCGTACGCGGCAAATTCACCGCCGATAAAGCTGTCGGAGTTATCGAAAATCAGCTCCACCGTGGCTTGGCCAACCGGTTTGCGCCCGGAGGAGCCGTTAAAAATCACGTCGGTAAGCGAGTCCCCGCGTAAGCGCGAGGCGGCAGATTCGCCCATTACCCAGCGCACCGCGTCGATAATATTGCTTTTGCCACAGCCATTCGGGCCGACGACGCCGGTCAAATTGGTCGGAAGGTGCAGCACGGTTGGGTCTACGAAAGACTTAAACCCGGCCAGTTTGATGGTCGAAAGGCGCATTGGTCAGGTTTCTGCTGGATTGTTTTTCATATTAAAAACAAGTGCTTGCAATAATGTGGGTGGCGGTACTTGGCATTCCTTCATGCTTTCACGGCATGTTTTAAGCCAAACTTGCGGTTTCCGATATGAAGCGACAACTCCAGATGAGCACGCAACCCAGCAAAGCCTTAGAAACCTTCCCGAACCCGGAAAAGGGCCGCGACTATACCATTCGCATGAAGATCCCTGAATTCACCTGTTTATGTCCCAAGACCGGCCAGCCGGACTTCGCCACGCTGCATCTGGAATACGTTCCTGCCGATACCTGTGTTGAGTTGAAAGCGCTGAAGCTTTATATGTGGAGTTTTCGCAACGAGGGCGGCTTCCACGAAGCGCTGACGAACAAGATTTTGAGCGACTTAGTTGCGGTAACGCAGCCAAAATTTATGCGCCTGCGCGGCGAATGGTATGTGCGCGGCGGTATTTTTACCGACGTGATCGTCGAGCATCGCGCTGAGGGTTGGGTGCCGCCGGTGCGGGTGGAGTTGGCTTAATCCCGTTCCTCGGCGCTAGTTTTGAAAAATGTCGTGAGTGAAGGAAGGTTTCCGCTAATGCGCCTTACCCTGATTTTTACTCAACTAATTTTTTGAGCTTGGCCTGCTTTTGCGCTGGCTTGGCAGTCGCGCTGTTAAATTCAACTACTTTTTGCCAGCGCACCGAACCATCGACTTCAACGTAGTCCAGCATAAATTGGCGCAGCAATTCTGAGTGTTTTTTTAGCAACTCCCCTTCAAACGCCGCCTTGTGTGCAGCTGCTGGCGCGCTTATGGCGTCAGAAATTCGCACGTAGAAATTTGATTCGTCGGTTAACAGCTGCCAAAAATCTTGGCCCGCCAATTTCATTACTGGTTTGGGAATCTTCGGCTGTGCTTGACGCCCATAGCCAAATCCA
>JBBQBR010000095.1:0-7661 GCA_038317875.1 Lysobacterales bacterium | reverse complement strand
GCGACTACCGTCGCAATCGAATTTGCGGTGACATGAAAACCATTGATGTATTCAAAAATAAGGGCGATCAACACCACCATTAAAACTACCGTGAGCGTCATAGCCGAATTACGAGTTTTTCAGGACGATGTGATAGACCACTGTGCCAGCATCGCGGCACCGGTCAATTGCTTTTTCCAGCAGCTCGTAAAGATCTTTCAACGCGAATGCCGTGAGCGGCTGATATCGGCCCGTATAAACGTCACGGTAGTTTTCCAGGATTAGACGATCCGCCTCGGTTTCAATCGCCTTCAGACGATCCACTGCCGTTTTCGCTTCTTCCAACTTCATTTTGCGCAGCATCGGCACAATCTCAACCACGGCGCTTGCGGCTTTTTCCACCAGCTCCGCGCGCGGGGCGAAGTCCACCCCTTCCAAAAGTTTGCGCGCTAACATATAGCGCTCAGCGAACTTTTCATTGACCTTGGGGATTTTATATAAAGCGTTGGAGAGCGCTTCGATATCCTCACGTTCCAAGGCAGTCACAAAGGTATTCACCAATTCTAGGCTAATACGCTCGAACAGCTCCTTTTCACGCGTGCGCGCAACTGTAAACTCACTCAACGACACCTCTGTTTGGCGATTACTAACCAAACGCGTCACCGCTTGGGCACTATCAAGCCCCGCCTGGGCGCTTTGCTCTAACAAAGTAAAAAACTGATCACCTTTACCGAATATTGTTTGTAATGAGAACATGGGAGCCTTAGTCAGGTGAAAACGCTGTGAGCGGAGGGTGCGATGCTATTGTGACAGTGCTATGACACTCCCACCAGCCCCGGCAACTGTTCACCCTTACTCCTTCATGCTCTAGATAATGAATCCTAAAATTTTTGTTTGCTCCCATGCTGCCCACTGCCAGTGACATAGCAGCGGTTCCGAGCTTAAGCGCCGATCTAGCGCTGCTATTTGGGCTCATGGCACTTAATAGCGTGTTTTCGCTGGCGGAAATGGCGGTAGTTACGGCGCGCAAATCGCGGCTTAAGCAGCTCGCGGTGAACTCCAGCCGCGCACGCGCTGCGCTTGAGCTTGCTGAGCACCCAGATAAATTTTTGTCCACCGTCCAGCTGGCAATTACCGTGCTTGATCTGAGCATGGGCTTGGTTTCCGGATGGATCGGACTCAGCGTGGCGCAGCATTTCTCGAACATACCGCTGTTGGCTGAGAATGCCGAAACCTGGGGTCTAACGGTCACTCTGACACTGGTCACATTCGTGTCAATTCTAATGGTTCAGCTCATCCCGAAGCGAATTGCACTGATTGCGCCTGAGAAAATCGCCATGCTTGTGGCGGTGCCCATGCTGCTGGCGACAAAAATTGTGGCGCCATTGGTGATGGTGCTGGTGTGGCTTTCGACCGCAATTTTGAAACTCTTTAGGTTGAATTTGCATTCCCAAAGCGAAGTCAGCGAAGAAGAAATTCAGTTGCTAGTCGCTGAAAGCAATGAAGCCGGCATTATTGACGACGTCGAACGCAGTATGGTGAATCGAGTACTGACCTTAGGTGAGCGCACAGTGGCTAGCCTAATGACGCCTAGACCCCGAATTCAGTGGTTAGACGCCGCGGCATCCCTTGAAGAAAACCTGAGCGTGCTGCGCGATTCGCCGCATTCACGTTACCCGGTGATGCGCGGCAATGATCAAGAAGTGTTGGGCGTATTAGAAACAAAATGGCTGCTGGAGCATGTTGGGCGGGAATTGAACCTTACCAGCGAGATTGATTTATTCAAAAACATGAATAAGCCAGTGTTCGTGCCGGAGAATATGTCAGCGCCCAATTTGATTGATCAGCTGCGCGACGAAGACGTATTTATGGCTTTCGTCGTTGATGAATACGGTGATTTGCTGGGCATTGTGATGCTGGATGACATTTTGCACGCGGTGCTCGGCAGCTCTAGCCAACCCGGCCCCAGCGCGCAATCACAAATCACTGAGCGCAGCGATGGCTCCTATTTAGTGGACGGTTCACTCGGCGTCGAAGATTTATGCGAACTTTTAGAAGAAACCGAGCTTCCGCTTGAAGATGAACATGATTTCAACACGCTTGCTGGCATGTTGATGGCGCATTTTGGCCGCATTCCAGCGCCCGCCGATGTTTTCGAATGGCGCAGATGGCGCTTTGAAGTTTTGGATTTAGACGGCCCACGCATCGACAAGGTGCTGATTTCAGATTTGGTGTCGATCAATGCAGCGATGAAACCTGGCGCTGAAAGGTCAGGCACCGACGCATCCGACGAGAATAACGGCACGCTATGAAAAGCAAACCCCTAACGCCATGAGTAACAAACACACGCACGGGCCAGGCATGACTGAGCTGCTTCAAGAGCTGCTCGCGCACGTACCCGAACCGGCGCCCGGCGAAGTCGAACCCCGGATTGCCTTAGAAGAGCTTTTGGAGCGTTTCCAACGGCGCGCGTTCGGGGTTTTTCTTTTAGTCGTGGTGCTACCCTCTTTTATTCCAGTTGCCCTCGGAGTTGGCGCGATTAGCGGCGTATTGAGCGTGCTGTGCGGTTTGCAAATGATGTGGGGCTCAGAGCGGCCATGGCTCCCGAAATTTGCCCGCGACTTTGGCTTGCCGCGAAGGCGCTTGGCGAATTTCGCGCGCAAAACTGAAATCTGGTTTCGCTGGCTTGAGAAAATTATTAAACCTAGGCAAGAACGCTTTACCGGGCGCAGCGCGGATATTTTCACCGGCTTTATCATTGTACTGATGGGTATTGCGCTATCGCTGCCGGTGCCGCTCACGAATTTTTTCTTCGCCGTTCCACTTGCAGTACTTGCTTTTGCACTGATAGAACGCGACGGTGTGATGATTGCAATTTCTTGGGCCGCAAGCATTGCGGTGATGGCGACCTTCTATTTTGTCGGCGACGCTTTTTTCCACTGGGTCATTTCGCTATTTCACTAGCGTTTGCACACTATTAACTCAATTTAATAAACCGTTTAACCTATGCAAATTCTTCAATCAGAGCGGCCAACGATCGGCTATCGAGCATTTCCGCACGCCGTCTTTATGGTGTTGCCGGAGAATTTTTCGCTAAACGTCGAATCTGCAACTGACAATGCCTATATGGCGGCTGGTGCGGCAAATGCTGAAGCCGCGTTGCAGCAATCCTTGCGCCTTGCTGGTGCCCTTAAAGCGGCGGGCGTCCCTGTCGTACTATTTCCTGGGGATCGAGCGACACCTGACGCGGTATTTCCAAACAACGCATTTTCGAGCGCAGAACCACAAAATCCTGAGTCCAAAAACGCCGACGCTAATCCCGCTGGGCGGGGCCGCTATTTTACCGGCGTGATGCGTCATGCTAGTCGCCAGCGTGAAACCCAGCGGGCAGATCTACACTACTTTTTTAACCAAGTATTAGGCTATGAATATTGCAATTTTGGCGCAGCGCTTGCACCCACTGAAACCGCAGAACTCACCGGCAGTTTAGTCATTGATCGCGCCCGCAACATCGGCTTTTGCGGTTTAAGCCAACGCTGTAGCGAAGCTGGCGCGCATGCAATGCACACCGCGTTTGGGCTCAACAAAACCTACCTCTTTGAACTTAGCGCCGGTGAATACCACACCAATGTCGTACTCAGCGCGCTCGGCGGTAAAGGCATCGTGCTGGCGCGCTCGGGGTTTGCGGACCCTGCTGACGCTGATTTGATTGCAGCACTTTATCCAGATCAATGCGTAGATATAAGCGCAGAAGAAAAAAATAATTTCGCGGCAAATTGCATTGCGCTGCGTGCTGATCAGCTTTGGATGAGTGCGCGCGCGGCTTTGAGCTTGAAAACCGCGACGAAACAGCGCATCGAAGGCCTGGGCCTGAAAATTTACTCCACCGACTTGTCTGAGCTGGAAAAAGCGGGCGGTAGTTTGCGCTGCATGATCGGTGAGATTTATTGAGTTTTCTGCCCCTTCGTGCAACTGTCTGTTTCGCTGCAGCTTTGTACTTTACCGTTTAGCCCAACATACAGTTTTCGAAGTTGCCTGCAATCACTAACATCCCGACCAATTGCGGCTAGTATTCTGCTTTGCGGCGCCAAACAGCGACTCTTCGGTCTATTTGGCTCTAAATCTCGCGGAAGCCAAACATTGCCCACCTCACTCCTACCATCCATCCGCGACTTGCAGCCTGCTGAAGAAGGCGGGCCAATTGCACGTGCAGGATTTAACTATCAAGACGAAATTGCAGTTAGCTTTTTGCTGGACATGCTTGACGATGCCGCAATAGTTGAAGTCTTGTGCGAAACCCATGACGACATCGTGGTGCTGCGCGTTGCGGAGGTCGTCGAATATGTGCAAGTCAAATCGAATGCGTCTGACAGCCCTTGGTCAATCGCAAGTCTCATATGCAAACCCACAAAAAGCGAAGGCAAGACCAAGCGCTCAATCTATCAAACTTTGCTTGAGCGAGATGAAGCTAGAGAGCGATCAATATTTCGCTTGGTTACTTTGCGCCATGTCAACAAAGATCTTCGCCCGTTAACATTCCCGCTCGAAAGCCAGAGCCGCGGTGCGAAAGAGCTTGCAGAAATCGTCAAAGCAATTGAAACGTCCAAACCGCTGTCAGTATCTAAAAAAGGCAACGGCGCACGCTATTGGGTTGAGAATTGCCGTTGGGACGTGCGCGAAAGCGAAGATGCGGTCAAAAATAAGAACCACGCGCGCTTCGCCACGCGAGCCGAAGAAAAAGGCCACCAGTTAGCGCCAAGTCAGGTCATTGTGGTGGTTGATGAATTGCGGAAATGGGTGAAAAATGCAGGTGCCGCTCGATGGACGGGCGGCCGCGAACACAAAACAAAAAATAGAGTGCAGCTATTGGCGTGGTGGGATGCTCGACTTCGTCAGTTAGCTCCAAATGCGACTCAACATGTCAATCAGACGCTGCGAAAATGGTTTCGTGACAGCTGCATCGACGTGGAATTGGGAAGGCAGCGAACTTCGTACGCTATGCGAATTGTTGATGCCATCGAGCGAAAGTCTGTGGTGGCGGCACTCGACGCATTGCATCAAAAAAAGGCCAAGAAGGTACTGTTACACGGCAAGGAGGGCACTGGAAAAAGTATCGTCATCGCACAGTGGTTACTAAAGCGACTTCACGCGAATCGCAAGCTGTTTGTAATTGTCGCCTCGGCGCGCGAAGTCGTTAACTGTAGCGCTACCAATTCGTGGACGGTGTTGCTAAAAAAATTGCTGGATAATCGTGGGCTGGACAAGAAGCAACATCAGGAAACCTTAACCAACGGGCGCTGGCTTTTAGTCGTTGACGGCATCAATGAGAGCGGCGATGCCGCGCATTGGGAACAGCTTTTTAAGGCGCAACTGCCTGCCAATGTCCGGCTGATTTTGACGACACGAACGGGGCATTCGTCTTTTGAGATTGCAAAGCGCTTCTGTTCAAACAATCCCATCATGGTGTCCGACTTCAATGATGCCATCATGGTGTCCGACTTCAATGATGAAGAAATGGATGAAGCGATTGCAGCGCAACAAGTGCGGCGTCAGGACATTGCCGATAATGTGCTGCAACTCATGCGCAGGCCCAGATACTTTGCACGGGCGCTCAAATATCGCGAGAAACTTGGCAGCCTGAGTTCGCTGACGCGCGAGCTATTGATTCTAGTGGACTGGCAGTCACGTAGCGAAGACAGTCATGCTAATCCAACGTTTCAAGATTATCGCGCAATTCTATTGAACTACGCGAACCAGTTGAAACTGCGCGCAACGACAAGTTTTTCCCGTTCGCAAATGAGAGACCAATTTGCGCTCGACGACGAGACCAGCGCGAGTCAAAAAGTCGCAGAATTACACCAGCAGAACTTTTTAGTGGTTACCACTCAAAACGAATTCGAAGTCAATAAAGACTGGCTGCATTTTGCACTTGGACTGGACTTGCTAGAGCAGTTGCGTGCGAGCGATTGCGCCAACAATTCGGAGCAGATATCGCAAGCCTTAGGTGACCAACATGACGATGGCCGAAGCAAGATTTTAAGCTGCGCACTTAATGCGGCGGTGCTTGAACCAAACATCGCTGACAGCCTGATCGAAGCCCTCTTCTCAACTTTGTTGCTTGAGCAAAATCGTGGATCTCGTATAGAACAATTTGCACGACTGTTTACCGTCAAGCCATCGGCTGGCTTGAATGTCATGCGATCACTCTTGGCGCGAGGTTTTGGTGCACATTTTCGGCATGATTTTCTTACGATTTTGCATATTGTTTTGGACGGCGAAAACGTTACCAACGAGGTGGTTTGGGAGCGTCTAGCAATTTGGTTAGGCTTTTATAGCGAGGCGCCTAATCATTATGAAAAACCGGAAGACGAGCGCCTTATTGAACGCCCGCATCTGGCACTAAGTGCAACGCAAATTGATCCAGGATTGCAAGCCGTTTCAGCGAAAGAGCTTGATTGTCGACAGCTTGCTTTGGGCATGTTGACTTTAATACCCAGCAAAGTGAATGGCGACGTTTTGCGACGCGCCGCGTTGAGCATCGCGATTCATTCCGGCACTTGGGGCTGGGAAAGTTTTTGCTGGCTGTTCAGAGTGATCGAGCAAAGTCGGCAGGAGCTAGACCTGGCATTTGAACCATTGCGCGCGGCCAGCCCAGCGCTTCAAAGATGGCTGCACAACCTGCTTTCCGCTGCCTTGTGCAGAAGTTGGGCACCAATGTACGCAGTTAAAATCGAACACAATGACTGGATGCACGGCACAAATGAAAACTTTCGGCTACGCAAATTGGCAAGAGTTCCCGATGCGCTGACCACAGCCGCAGATGAGAGCCATTTCCGGCTGTTAAGTGAATGCGATTTATCTGATTTCCATACCAGCGGCGGTCGTAGTATCACGGATTCACGAATCGAAGAGCTAACGCCAGCGATGCTCCGATTTGCACCTGCAGCATTCGATCATCTATTTACGCGCGCAGTCGGTTTGCTGTCATCACGCATGGAATTGCCGCGCGCGCGTATAGCGAAATTCATTTCCGATTACGCGCCGTTGCTTACGTTGCCCCAAATCGAAATTCTACAACGCGTGCGCATGGAGCTCGACCCAGAAAATTCGAACGATGTGGGTGCTGAGCATTGGATTTGCTTGGCATTATTTCAGGTGCTGAATGCCGAACAGCGCGAAGATTTGTTTTTGAACTCGTTGACACTGTGGGGTGCGTGTGACAGCACGGTGCGCGCGGCATCCCTCTCTATGTCGGCAATCAATAGGCTTTTGACGCGCGTACCGATATCTAGCGCGCGCGATCAAAATCATATTCTATGGGCACTCGAAAAACATGAAACTGATCAACCCGAATTGATCGCGCAGGAAATTAGCGCGCACGCGACGACACTCTTGAAATCGGTTGTCGAAACCAAAGCACGTGGTCGTTTACTCCAGCTTTTTTATAAGTACCAACTAGAAGAATATTGGCTGGATTTTGTACCTGAGGCCTGGACGTATCGGGATGCGAACCGTCAGATTGAAATTGACCCAACGCTTCCTGCGGACGTTCAATCAGAACTCAGTAAATCCCAACAAACGACGCGAGAAAATTCCGAGTATATGAGTGTGGTACTGGCTGAAGATCCAGCGACCTCCGTAAACGATTTGCTATCCAGATGTTCGCCAGCGCACTGGTTCGG
>JBBQBR010000094.1:0-7667 GCA_038317875.1 Lysobacterales bacterium | reverse complement strand
TTCATGGATCGCCAGCGCTAGTTAGCGGACGCATTTAGATCTTTCAAAACTTCCGGCAATACTAGAATGAAAAGCACGCCAGCGTCGGGTGTGCTTTCGCAGCGCAAACTGCCCTGCAGCAATCGTGTCGCAAGGTTCCAGGTAATGTGCATGCCTAACCCAGAGCCGCCCTGGCCACGACGAGTCGTGAAAAACGGGTCGAAAACCTGGCGTTTTACGTCCGCGCTCATGCCACAACCGTTATCGCGATAGCGAATTTCGATCTGTTGTTTGATTGCGCCAGCGTTATCGATCTCGGTCAACGCGCGGCAGTGGATTTCGATTACGCCTGCATCGATGCCGGCAAATCCGTGCACCAAGGAATTCATCACTAGATTGACCAAAATTTGATATAGCGCACCGGGATAGGTATCGAGCTTCAGCGTTTCTGGACAAACCAGGGAAATTTCATGCTGGGTGCGCTTTAGTGCAGGGTGTAGCGAGATTAAGACCTGCTGGAAATAGTCTTTTAGCTCGATTTCGCGGCGCTGTTCACTGCTTTGATCTACCGCAACTTGTTTAAAACTGCGCACCAGTTCGACCGCACGATGCAGGTTTTTCATGATTAAGCTGGAACCTTGCTCCGCCATCTCCATAAAAGCGGCCATCGCCGAACGTGATAGCGTATTTGCCCGAAACACAGCCGCAGTCTGCTTGGCCTCAAACTCAACGGCCGAAGCTGCGGTCACGGCGATCCCGAGTGGTGTGTTGATTTCATGGGCGACACCGGCGACTAGCCCGCCCAATGCCGCCAGTTTTTCCGACTGTACGAGTTGCGACTGAGTGTCAGTGAGCTTAGCCAGCGCATCGTTGAGCGCCAAGTTTCGCTCGTTAAGTTGCGCGGTTCTGGCTTCGATCCGGCTTTCTAAGGATTCATTGAACTGGCGCAACTGTAAATCCACGGACTCGCGCGCGGCGTCGTGGCGCTGGACTTGCGCGAGCATGTCGTTAAAAACATGCGCTAGCGTGCCAAGTTCGTCTTGTGACAATACTTGCGCCCGTAGGGCATAGTTGTTGGTGCTGGTAATGTTGGCGGCAATGCTGACCAATTCATTCACTTGACGTGTCAGTACGCGCTGAATTAATCGGCTTAAAAAGGTCGCGATCAATACCGAAACGAAGATTAGGCCGGCGACTGTAAGCGTGAACCGGCTAATCATCTGCGTGATTGAGCTCAAATCAATTGTCAAACGCAGCGCGCCAACAGTTTGTGATTCTGCCAGAACCGGGCGCACAACCATCAAACGAGCTTGTGCCAAACTGTTGATCCAATATTCGCCCGGTGCTTGCAGTGGCAGCGCCGAGGTGCTGTTTTGGGCGCGCTGATAGCTTGCAAACGAACGGGAATGTGTCGCGCTGAAGTCAAAATCGCCGTTGGCCGCTACGGTATTGCTGTTGGTAAAGAGCTCCGCCGAAAGCACTTCGGTTGCAGAAACCAGGTTTGCTAATAAGCTTTGCGCCGCGGTGGCATCGTCAAAGGCCAACGCGGCTGACGAGTTGGCTGCGGTAATTTCCGTCAACGTGATGCCACGGGACAGCAAACTGGCGCGGAACGCCGCAACTTGATGCGCCGCAATGGCAAAACTGGTCAAAATCAAACAGATCAGCGCGATCGAGGTGCTCATCAGCAGCAATTTGCTGCCGAAACTTAAGCGCGCTAACCAACGCCGAAAATATGCTGTCGGGCGCGTGCTTTTGGGCGAATTTCCATGCCGCGAGTCTGATCTTATTAAGCTCATTGAAAACGCACCAGCTGCATGAGTTTCGAGCTGAGCTTGAAAGCGGCATTCGCGATGCGTTCCCGTTTCGCGTAAAATACTAAGCGCGCGTCGCCAGCTGTAAGTTGCTCGCGCACAAGCGCCAGATGCCCGCCCTGGTTTAGGGCAGCTAAGCTACTGACCACCAATAAGGTTTGGCCTTGGGCGGAATTTGTCCCAACATTGGGGAACGCGTCGCCAAACAGCATATGGCACCCTACGCTTGCACCGAGCCTGCCACCGGAACTGGAATCATTATCGGAAACTACGCGCACCGTCAGTTGACGCTGGTTCGCAATCGGTTTTGCAGTCGCTGCGATCAGCAAACGCACCATTTGCTTGGAGGTGCTTGCCGCCACGCACAGGTTTATAGGCGCTTGCGCGTTGGCGAACGAGTCGTCCGGCCAGGTGACGAAAAAAGCTAAGCGATATAAAAAAGCCGCACGCACAGAATCTTCTTTGCTTGAAGTTTCCGCAGCGGCGGTATTGAATGCACAGCTGAGCAAAATTATCAGACAGCAAGCGCCGCGCGCCCATTCAATTGGCCGCGATAGCAGAGTTGCTTGCGCTTTAACGGCGCGGGTGAGCGGCGGAGCAGTAATTGGGTGAAATCCTCGTTGAATTTTGAGGATGCTAGCAGGGCGCTTTTTTATTTGCAGTGCATTGGTGAAAGAATTACCCTCAAACGCGGGCACCGGAGGCAAATCAGATGTTTAGTCACGCGGTCAAAGTAACTGGCAAAGTGCTCAGCGTTGCATTATTTGTCAACGTCGTGTCGCTGGACTTAGCTTGTGCAGGTGCACAAAATGCAGGCGCTAAAAATGCAGGCGCTAAACATGCCAATGCCGGCCGAGATAACGCTAGCGCGGTACCTGAGAGCCAAGATTTCTTAGCGCTTAGCCTTGAAGAGTTGATGGAAACCAATGTCGAGGTTGCCTCGCGCGTCAGCCTGCGTCTGGGCCAACAGCCGGTGTCAGTGACTACCATTAATGCCGAGCAAATACATCTTTCCGGTGCGCGCACATTGAATGAGCTATTGATGCTGCATGTGCCCGGCTATTTTCTGGTTGAAGATCAAGACGACACCATCGCCGCCGTGCGCGGCATGGCGCCAGATAATAATTCCAAACTAATGTTGTTACTGGACGGGCGCAATTTAAACGCCGATTGGTTTTGGGGGCCGCCTGACGCGGTACTCAATGGCATCGATTTGTCCTGGATTGAGCGCATTGAAGTGATTCGTGGCCCAGGTTCGGTCACACAAGGGCAGGGCGCATTGTTGGGTGTGGTCAATATCGTTTCGCGCCGCACCACACAGCAATCGCAGCAAACTGCGCAATTAGACCTCGGTGCCGACGGCCGTCGTGGCGGGTCATGGCGCTGGAATTGGGTCGGAAACGCTCGGGAGTCGGGGGCACCGAGGCATTTTGAGTTGATGTTGAGTAATGGTCATTACGAAGGTAATCGCATTGCCAATGTCGGCTTGGCAACGCAAGATGAGCAGGGTTTGAGTGTGTTTGAGCGCAATCACCACCTAAAACGCAGTGACTATCAAAACGCGCTGCTGCGCTACAGCGATGGCAACCTGGACGTTTCTGCGTTTCACTTTGATCAGTTGCGTGATTTGTACAATTGGCGTCGTGATCGCGAGCAAGTGCGCCAACGCATTGATGGGATTGAGCTGCAGTTGAAAACGCCGCTGAGCCAGGGCGAGCTGAATACCGAGGTCTATTTTCATCAGGACGACTATGAATTGCGTTCACATGGTGGCTCGCTTGCAACTGCGTCCCGGGTGATCGTGCCGGGCCTGATTTTAGGCGGCAGTCGCGAGGATCGCTTTGGCGCGCGCGTGGCGTTCTCCAGCGGCGACTGGTTTGAGCTTCACCGATTTGTGATAGGCGCGGAAGCAAACCGTTACCGCTTTGGTCAAACTAATTTTCGTGGCAATAATTTCATCGTCAACACCCAAGAAGCCGCGCTGGCAAGCGGCTACGCGTTACTCAACGAACGCAACCGCTGGGCGTTTCCGGGTGCATTGAATGTAAAAAGCATTTTTGCAGAAGACTTTATTCGCCTTAACGATGCGGTTGAAGCGTTTGTCGCCGCACGCTGGGATTCCCACCCAGAATGGGGCTCGCAGCTTTCGCCCCGCGTCGGTGTTTTGTGGCAGGCCAATACTCAGCACGACTTTCGCTTGAGTTGGCAGCGTGGTTTTCGGGGTGCCGTTGGCGTGAATTATTCCGGCGGTTTTGCCGGTGATGGCCTATTGCGCGAAGCAAATTTCGCCGAGGTCGAAAATAACGAATTTTTCCGCGCCAATGGCAATACGAACCTAAAGCCCGTAAAGCCAGAGCAGTTATCCAGCCTGGAGTTGGCTTGGCGCTATCAAGCGAACGAGCGTTTTCGCCTCAATGCGGTCGCGTTTTACAATGTCACCGAAAACGTCATCGGCGTCGGCGCAAATTATTTGGCCGATGATGCTTTGCGCGCGCGCGCCTTGGCCGAACATACTCGAATTGGCTCCGACGTGATTGGCGATTGGGGTGGCGTTTTTTACTTTCAAAACAATGCCGGCAAGCTGCGGCATTTAGGTTTGGAGTTTGAGCTTGAATATCAGCTGCCGGAGTACGGCCTGAATTGCAAACTCAGTCAGGCGTCGGTGCGCGTTCAGGACGTGGACGCGGGGCAATTTGGCCCAGGCAATATTTATGTTTCGGGTACGGTCGATGATCCGCACGTGCGCTCCTTCCCAGAAAACGTATCCCGCGCCGCTTTGCGCTGGCAGCCAGGTTTTGCTTCAAGTTGGATCGTGCAGCTGACGCAAATTTACTATCCATCCTGGCACCCGCCCAACGCGAACAACGTTTCTAATGCACTGACAGCGCCGGGCAACAGCATCACGAATTTAGGTGTTGCTTGGCAAATCAAGCAAATTAACGGCTTGCTTGCTGAGCTACAGTTCAAAAATTTGTTCGGTGCGGGCAATCTTTACCCGGCCACAAGTGTTGCGGGCGAAGGTCAGGGCAATCAAGGGGTTCCTGCGCTGGAAGAGCGCAGTGCGTGGTTAAGTTTGCAATATGGATTTTAATAGTATCGCCGCCCTGGGTGGGCTTGAATCGCTATACCCAACACCGCAAGCGAGAGCCCACCCCCGAGGTCATCCCGGCGCAGGCCGGGAACCATTTTTAGACCAGCGACAGTGCTGCGGCGAACACTGACTAGCTGAAAAGCCAATGGATCCCCGCCTGCGCTGGGAAGACAATAGGTAGCTTGATGCAATCACTAGGGAACACCCGAAAATAATTATGAAATTAGCTATGAAAAAAAGTTAAAAAGTAATGGTTATTGCGAATTCAGCCCTTAAACTCAAAAGCGTTTGGGTTTACCCGCTGGAATGAAATGACCGCCAAGCCAATGCACTATCACCGATGGCCTTTCCTGCTTTTGGCCAGCTGCTCCGCCGAGCTTTTAGCCGCGCCCACGCCGGAGCCAGGCGCTTTAATGAAGCAGCTCGACTCCATTGAAGTCAGCGCGCAAAAGCGCGCGCAACCGATTGCGGAGGTTCCAGTCTCGCTGCAGGTGTTGGATGGCGAGCAGCTGCGCGCGCAAAACATCAAAGATACTGCGGCGCTGGGCGGGCAGGTGGTGAACGTCAAAATCACGCAAAATACCGCCGAGGGCACGCCACCGGCAATTTCGATTCGCGGCGTCGGTAATTTGGACTACAACACTTCGACCACGTCCCCAATTGGCGTGTATGAAGATGGCGTCGGCGGCGGCACAGCCAATCGGCAGCTGATGAATCTTTATGATGTGGAGACCATCGAAGTGCTGCGCGGGCCACAGGGCACGCTGTTTGGCCGCAATACCACCGGTGGCGCGCTACTGATTACCACCCGAAAGCCCGATCAAGAGCAGGGCGGCTATGTCAATGCTGGTTTTGGCAGCGATGCGCTGTACAAAATTGGCGGTGCCTACAATTTGCCGCTGAGTGACCGCGTCGCGGCACGCCTTGCCTTTGACGACCAGCGCTACGACTACACAATTAATAATCTTTACGAACCCGCGCCGACGCCGGGCATGCACCAAACCGAAGCGCGGCTTTCCTTACTGGCCGATTTCGAGCCGCTTGAGATCTATGTGAAAGCGCATGCGGAGAACTGGCGCGGCGTGTCCACGCCCGTGCGCCACATCGGTGTCATTCAAACCCTGGCTAACCCCAGCACGGGCCAGCCTGCGGTTTTGTGCGCACCACAAGATGCTGGCTCGACCCGCTGCACGGATATTTTCGGCTTTAATGTCGGCACCAATAACCTGTCGGACGTTTCGGTCAATAGCGATGTTAACGGCGGCAGCCCGCACCGCACGCAAAGCTGGGGCAGCGATCTCAATGTGACCTATCAGCTAACGCCAGCAAGCTTCATCACTTCAGTCAGCAGCTTTAACTCACTCGAAAAGCAACACTTTTATAACGCGGATGCCAGCCCAGCCAGCATTACCGAAGGTTCACTGCAGGTGGATGGTGATTTGGCGAGCCAAGAGCTGCGCTATCACTTGCAAAGCGATCATGCCTATTTCATCGCTGGCTTGTATTTATTGAACGAACCGCTGACGCAAGACTTCTTTATTGATTTGTTTCGGGATTTCCGCGCCAGCCCAACGTTGTTTAGCAGCGCCACTAAAATTCTATACAACAACCGCATCGACACCCAGTCCAGAGCCGCGTTTGCGAATTTGGACTATCACTTATCTGAGGCCACAATCCTGACCGCCGGGCTGCGCTACACCCGCGAAAAGGTGGACTACCGCGCGATTGGCCGGGTCAATGTCGCCACCGCCGTAAATGACAATATCGGCACGGTCTTTCCCGCGTGGGATGTCAGCGGGCGCGTCAAAGACGGGCATTTGTCCGGCAAAGTCGCGCTGAATCACAAATGGACGCCGCATTTGAATACTTGGCTGAGTGCTGCGCGTGGCTTTAAAAGCGGTGGCTACAACGGCGGCATAGCGTTTAGCGCTGAGGAAGCCGCGCGCAATGACTACGGCAGCGAAACGCTCAACGCCTTGGAAGCGGGCGGCAATTGGGCGTTGCCGGACTACAAGGCCGGGCTGCAGTTTTCGCTGTTTTATTATGACTATCAAGACCAGCAAGTGTTTATGAACACGCCCTCGACGCAGCCGAACGCGCCGCCGCTGCAGCTTTTGGACAACGTCGGGGAATCTAGTATTTATGGCAGCGAATTAGAGCTAACTTGGCAACCACTCGACTCGCTGCAAACGCGCCTCGGCATTGGCTATCTACCAAAAGCCGAGCTGAAAGAATTCGCGGTTGCCGGCGGCATTGTGCGCGGCAATCGTTTGCCGTTTACCTCGCGCTGGAACATCAATGGCTTTCTTGACTATCAGCTGCCCCTAGCTACGGGCGAATTGCTGTTCCAATTAAATGGCAACTATCAGTCTGAATTTTATTTTGACCAAAATCAGAATCCCTTTACCAAACAAGCAGGCTACAGCCTTTGGAACGGGCGCGTCGCCTATGAGCAGGGCAATTGGAGCACCGCACTTTGGGGTAAAAACTTGACGGATCGCGGCTATAGCAATCTGCGCTTTGATCTGATTAATTTCTTAGGCTTGGTGCAGGATAATCGCGGCGCGGGCCGACAGTTTGGCTTAGATTTTGACGTTCGGTTTTGAACGCATACGAATATCTTTTAGGGGCTGGCCGCGACTGCCAAATAGACCGCCCATGCCGGATGAATAGCAAGCGCATCCAGCGTGTCGCGAATTGCGTTTGCCAATTGTTGCGCGCGCGCTAGATTTGCAGGTTCACTGGTGCGCAATAGCTGCACCATCAAGGCCTGCAACTGCAGC
>JBBQBR010000093.1:0-7668 GCA_038317875.1 Lysobacterales bacterium | reverse complement strand
GGCCATTGCCGCACCTAACAACACGCCATGCGCCCAATCGCGTGCTTCGAACACCAGCGGCACTAATGATTCACGTCGACCGCCAAAAATAATCGCTGAAATTGGCACGCCAGCCGGGTTTTCTGCTTGCTTGGAATAGCTAGGGCAGGCCGTCATATTGACGGTGAAGCGGGAATTTGGATGCGCAGCCAGGCCTTTTGCAGCATCGAACGGGTTGCCTTTCCAATCGATAGCGGGCACGCGCTGATCCAAACCTTCCCACCACGGTTGATTATCAGCTGTTAGCGCGACATTGGTGAAAATTGCATCGTGATTAAGCATCGCCAGCGCATTGGCATTAGTTTTCGCGCCAGTCCCCGGGGCAACACCGAAAAAACCCGCCTCAGGGTTGATTGCGTACAGCCTGCCGTCGGCGCCGGGCTGCATCCAGCAAATGTCATCGCCAATAGTCCAAACCTTCCAGCCAGGCATTGAAGCAGGTGGAATCAACATCGCAAGGTTGGTTTTGCCACAGGCCGAAGGGAAGGCAGCGGCAACATAATGCGTATCACCCGCTGGGCTTTCGATGCCCACGATTAGCATGTGCTCAGCCAACCAGCCTTCTTTGCGCGCTTGCGTGCTGGCAATACGCAGGCTGTGGCACTTTTTGCCCAACAAGGCGTTGCCACCGTAGCCTGAACCGATCGATTTAATCGCCAATTCTTCCGGGAAGTGCATGATAAATCTGCGATCTGGGCTCAAATCCCCGGTGGAATGCAGCCCGCGTACAAAATTGCCTTCGCTTTCAATGCGAGCCTGTGTCGCCGCACCCATGCGCGTCATCATGCGCATATTGACAACCACATACGGGCTGTCAGTGATTTCCACGCCCAGCCGCGAATACGGCGAGTTGATTGGACCCATGCAATAGGGAATCACATACATCGTGCGCCCGGCCATGCACCCTTGAAACAGGGCGTCGATCTTGGCGTGTGCCGCTGCGGGCTCCATCCAGTTATTATTTGGCCCGGCATCTTCACGCTCTGGCGTGCAAACAAAAGTGAGATGCTCAACGCGTGCGACATCACTAGGGTCGGAGCGATGTAAATAGCAATTTGGGTGCGTTTGTGGATTCAGCGCGATCAGATCGCCCGTGCCCAGCATCATCGCCTTTAGCGCTTGGTCTTCAGCTTCAGAGCCGTCGCACCAGTGAATTTTTGCCGGTAGCGTAAGTTTTGCCGTCTCGGCTACCCAGTTTTGAAGTGCCGCTGAAGTGCTTGCCATGAATAAATCCCTTTAAAATCAAAGAACTATTGCGCAGACACCGCGCCTGATGGGGAAGAAGGTACGCGCAAACATTATCTGAAGGCAAGCGGATTAAATTGCGGCGTTCAGCGCTGGATACTTGAGGATACTTTTTCTAGTCCAGTCAAGCGTCGGTAGATTCAATTCGCACTCAACATAGCTAAAATTAAAAGTCACACGAATTCAGTCTGAGTTGCATCCGTTTCAAATGATTCTAGTTTCAGCCCTGCAAAAATTTTGAAGTCGCTGATATTGCGGGTGAGTAGGTGGAAACCGTGGTGAATTGCAGTTGCGGCGATCAACGCGTCGTGTGCAGTGGCAATCATGTTCTTCGGCAGTTGTGCGACCATGCGGGCGTGGGTGCGCGCAACGGGCAAAGAAAATTCTAGCACCGGGATATGTGCCAGCAGGTTTTCCACAAATGCCGCGCGTAAGGCTTTACGGTTCGCGGTATTTGCTCGCTCGACGCCGACCAACAATTCACTGGCGGTGATGCTGCTCATATATGCGTCACCATAATGTGCCCATTTCGCAAAGTTCATTGAGTTCGACGATTTTTTCGCAAGCACCCAAACGTCCGTATCAATCACAAGGCCCATGGATCAGCCTTCGCCCCTAAAGTGGAACGCAAGGTGCGCAAATCTTGCGCCATCCGCAAGCGCTCATCCGCCGACATAGCACTCTTGCTAAGGAATGCATCAAGTTGCGCAATAGGAAAGCCGGCTCCTAGGGATAATTATATTATCAGATTTAATTTGAATGTTTTTTGACACTTTGATGGTGGATAAGGCGAATCAAGAGTCAGCTCGTTGTCACCCGTTGCAGCAGAAAAGTCTGCGCGTCAGCAGAAAATTGACACAAAGCCAGTCTATAATTACGGTAATTTCTGAAATTACAGAAATTTCGTTTTGCTGCCCAAGGCAGTCAAAGCAAAATCCCAATTTTGTGGAAATGCGCCAATGCCTAGCCATCGCTCACCCACGATCATTGTCTTGTATGACCATGATTGCCACCTGCTGTGTACCGAACTTTTATCGCTCAAGGCGAATGATCAGCGCCATCAAATTAAGTTGGTCAATATTCGCGGGGCAGCATTTTCCGCGCGTGCGTGGGGTTTCGCACCAGAATCTTTAGCAACAACTCTGCATGTGCGCGATTTGGCGGGTTATTGGCACATCGCCTTGGATGCAATTGACGTGTTGTACCGCGCCGTTGGCGTGACACCGCCGGTAAAGCGTCTGGCTTTACCTGACCTTCGCGTTGGCTTCGTTACTATTATGGCGATAAACCGGCTCAACAGAAGAGTTGGCACTGAGCCAGTTCTGGATGGTGCAGCCGGTAGCTCCATCAGGCAATGCAGCAATGATGATTACTTTATTGCTGAGGTTAACGACAAAAATTCGCGGGCTTAAATTCGCGCGCAAGAGGATAGGGCGATGGTTGACTTTGGCGGGACTAAGCGGCTTTTGATCACCGGCGCAACCGGTTTTATCGGGAGCGCATTGGTGCAAGCGGCGCAGGCTGCGGGCGTGCAGATTACGGTGCTTTCGCGCAACCCGGAAAAAGCGAAAAAGCTTTTGGGTGCAGTAACGGTGCATCGCGATGCTGCGGAGCTTGCCGACGACGCCCAATTTGATGCGATTGTGCATTTGGCCGGTGCGAACGTCATCGCGATGCCCTGGAGCGCCGGGCGCAAAAATGTGCTCATGGCAAGCAGACTTCTGATCGCTGAGCGAATATTGGCTTTTCTCGCGCGCGCAAAAAACCCGCCGAAAGTTTGGGTGCAGGCCAGTGCGGTCGGGTTTTACCCGACGCAATCGGAGCAAATTTTGGATGAAACTGCCGCACCGGGCGTCGGCTTTGCATCTGATCTTTGTCAGGCCATTGAGGCAAAAGCTCTGTCTGCTAAGGCCTTTGGCCTGCGCGTGGTGAATTTGCGCATCAGCGTCGTGCTGGGCAAAACTGGCGGCGTGTATCCGATGATGCGTTTAGCGACGCGTGTAGGCGGCGGTGCCAAGCTTGCAAACGGCAAGCAATTCTTCGCATGGGTGCATGTGCAGGATTTGGTGGCGATGCTTGCACAAAGCACTTTTGATGTGCGCCTGAGCGGCCCAGTCAATGCGGTCGCGCCGCAGGCAGTCACGAACCAGGAATTTACCGAAATACAGGCCAAACAATTGCATCGAGCTGTGTTGTGGCGTATTCCAGCTTTTGCACTGCGCGCGGTGCTGGGTCAACGTGCGCCCCTATTACTAGAAGGGGCGCAAATTGTGCCGGCTAAGTTGTTGGAAGTTGGATTTAACTTTCGCTACCCCACGCTTGCTGCCGCACTCGCTGAAATCGGCTAGTGCGGCCAAGAAATTAAAGCGTTGGTACCTAAATTTTTTAACTAGAACGAATACACCAAGTTTGTGGTGAACAAGCGATCAGTCTTTTTCAGGTTTGGTGCAACATCGGAGTTATGCCGCAACTGGAAGCCAACTTTGACAGCGAAGGCATCTGACATTTTTACTGCCACGCCCAAATCGTTTTGCATGAATTTATTGTCTGACCCGGCTTCAATGAGAAAGGTGTCGTATAAGCTGGTGTTGTCGTTAAGCTGATGGCTAAAGTCCATTTTGCCACGCAAGATACCGTCACCTTCCTTGGGGAATTGCGTCACGACGAAAGGTGGGCAAACGACTCCAACCAGGGCGATGCACACAGCCCCTTCGACTTTGTCTTGTGGTTGCGCACGGCGATAGCCAGCGCCGACTTCAAATAACAATGTCGTTGGTTCTTCTTTGATGGCGTAAATACCGTAACCAATGCCTGCAACGGTCTGATTGCGGAAAGCGCCAAATTTGTCATTTTCATAGCGCAAACTGCCGTAAACATAGGATATCTCGTTGAGCTTATAGCCCGACGTCCACGCCGCTTCATAACGCTGCGCAGTTTTTGAGTCATCCGTTTTGGATTGCAGCAGCGCTAAAGCAAATTCATGTTTCCAGGCGTCCGTATCTTTAACCAAGCCAAATTTACCGTTGATGTTTTGTGTATCGGTATTGCCGCCGGTGATGGCTAAGCCGAATTCACCAACACCTTTCCATTCTTGCGCATGTGCCGAGCAAGCTAAGGCGAGCGTTGCGCTCAGGACTAAATTTTTCATAGTGTTCTCAATTGCGGTGCATAGCCGCATTAGTTCTTATTTATTCGCTTTGCTCAAGGCAAAGCACGAGGGTGCGGACTTTCAATGCAGTTTGAAACTGCGCACACAGTTTTGCCCGAATAAACTGAACAACAAGTGAAATTTTGCCTAGCCATTGGTCATGTAATTTATCTTGCAAGTACACACATTTAACACCGTCATCGTGTATCTCATTTTGATTTCCTGGAAAATTCTATTATTTTCAGGGATATAAAGGCGCTCGCTAAAATTTACAAAAGTAAAGCCAAGCCAAATCGATGGTATTTGCAAAAGCCGCAAATCCAACGGAAACGAGTTAGGTGGTCGGGAAATTGGCCATTGAAAATGCGACGCGCTCGGCTGGGTCTTTGGAAAGTTCGGTCAATGCATCAATTTTCTTCAAACGATGTCCTAAGCCATTGCCGTTTGCCATTTGGATCGCCAAGCCTGGGCGCGCATTAAGCTCCAAAATCATCGGCCCAAGATCACGATCCAGCACAATATCAACGCCCACATAGCCTAAACCACTGAGTTCGGACGACTCGGCGGCAATCATCATGAGCTCGTGCCAGCGTGGGATTTGTAAACCAACGATGCTGTGATCGGTATCTGGGTGTTCGGTAATGGGCTGCCCGGACCAAACGCCCCGCTTGGTGGTACCGGTGGGCAAGTCTATGCCGACGCCAATTGCACCTTGATGTAAATTGGCTTTGCCATCGGACTGGCGCGTGGGAAGGCGAATCATGCCCATAACCGGATAGCCCTTAAACACGATAATGCGAATGTCTGGCACACCTTTGTAGCTAACATGATCGAAAATCGGATCAAACTGCACGCAGTATTCAACCAAAACGTGATCCGGCTGACCGCCTAGCGAATACAGGCCGCTCAATGCGTTTGAGATGTGGTGATTGAAGTCTTCACGATCAATATAGGAGCCAGAACTTTTACGGTAGCGCTCGCCGCGTCGCCCAGTAATGACCAAAATGCCATCACCACCCGAACCGTGCGCAGGCTTGACGACAAACTGCTCTTTGTCCTTAATTTTCTCGTGTACTTCTTCAATTTCGTGCTCTTCACGCACCAACGCATAAAGCTCTGGCACGGGTAAACCCTTCGCCATTGCCATCTGTTTGGTGATCAGTTTATCGTCAACACGCGGGTAATATTTGCGCTCGTTGTAGATCAAAATATAATCGGCATTACGCTGATTTAAGCCAATAAGCCCTACTTCTCTAAGGCGCTTGGCGGTACGGATGAGGCCTGCAATCATGGGATTAGTTCCAAAATTTCTTTGAGTTGTTGCGTCAATTCTTTAATTTCGGGGCAGCGCTTTTTGACACCACTCCAGTTTTTTAGAGCTTCGCGCATCAGCTCTTTTCTTCCACCGCCCACGGATTTATCGACGCCCTGACTGCGTCTAAACGGTTCAAACACGTCTTCTTTGAGGCGATGGTGTTTCCGTACGTCATCCCAAAGCCCAAAACTTTGTGCCGACGCGAACCCGGCCAATAGCCATACTTCAATTTCTGGATGGATGGCGATGCTTGCTAACTTCACGCCGCTTTTTGCCACTTTTTCACGCAGAAACGGAATGGGGCGTGCGCGATCGGCATCTTGCAGAAAAATCCATACGGTATGCGATTTTCGGAATGCTTCTAAATCATTTGCTACTTTGTTATATGCGTCTGCATGCCCACGCACACGCGGGTTAAAAAGCGGCGCTATTTTTGCATTTGGGTGGCCCAGATCGTCAAATATTCGACGTATTACGGGAACCGCAATGTATTGGTCTACAAGCGAATCTTCCATAACCAGCAACACGTTCAAGCTCACAGCGTTTGTTCCAAATAGCCTTCAGCGAATAGCTCTTCGATCGGCGTATTTTTGAGCGCATCCTTCAAGAACTCATGTTCGCCGCAACTTTTAACCTGACTAGATCCGTCCTCGCCACGATAGAAAATTTGTGTGGCGGCCAATTCTTCTTTGCTCAACCAAGCCAGCAACCATGGTGCATGGGTGGTAACAATGACTTGCGTGCCGTTTGCGACGAACGCCCGCAGCAGCTCCAATACCAAACGCAAACGCGCCGGATGCATGCCGTTTTCGATTTCTTCGATACAAATTATAGTTGGTTTATTTTGCTGAAATAACGCCGCTACTAGCCCTGCAAATCTGAGAGTTCCATCAGATAAAGACGGTGCCGCTAACCAATGCCCATCTTTCTCAACGACACCAAACATCAAATCGCCGACTGCACCCTCCTTTACTTCAACATCGGTAATGTGTTCTGGTCGTAATTCACTTAACCAGTCTATGTAAGCAATTTTTCTTTTTTGGTCTAAGCATACTTTGCTAACTAAAAGCGCGAATCCGGCACCATCTTCCTCCATCTCTGGATCAACTTCGTTCGATCCAGAGCTATACCGACGTAAAACATCCGGCAAAAGCTGCAAAAACCGAAAACGAATTGAGTCCGATATTTGGATTTTCTGGCGAAGAACGTGATCCAAACCTGGCTGTTCTCCCAAACCTGTGTCGTGCGCACTAAACCTCTGAAGCCATTCCTCGGTGCCATCGGACAATGAATATGTCAGTTTGAACCCACTGGATTGCGCATTGGAGACTGCACGTATTCCTCCGCGTATTTCGGTAATGCCGAGCCCCGCGTTGCCACGTATTGCATCACCGAGTTGATGACCGCTTTTGGTTCGCCCAATAATCCGCAGCGCGTCCAAAAAATTACTCTTACCGCTACCATTCGCACCAATTAAAACCGTCAGCGGCGCTAGCTTCACCGTCGCATCGGTGAAGCTTTTAAAGCCCTGCAAACGTACTGAGGTCAACATGGTTACTTTGCCAAACTCTTAAAGCGCCAAAGCTCAGTCAATCGATAGCCAGAATAGCGCCCAACTAACAGAGTCAGTGCAAACAGCACCAGCAATAGCTCAGGAAAGACGAAGAACAAATGTTTGAGTGGTTCCCAGCTCATCACCAAATAGGCTAGACACGCAGATGCCAGTGAGCCGAAGCCTTGTTGCAGCGCAATGGCTGGGCCGCGTTCATCCCAGGCGACGCACATGCGCTCAATCGTCATCGCCATAATGACGATGGGGAACAATGCCACGCTCATGCCCACGTCATAGCCTAGGCGGTTGCTTAAGATGGACACGAACGCCATCAGCATGACCACTAAAATGAGGACTGCGGTCAAACGC
>JBBQBR010000092.1:0-7686 GCA_038317875.1 Lysobacterales bacterium | reverse complement strand
CCGCTGTTCCACCCAAGCCTTGCGATGGTCATAGTTTTGGTTCGAATAGATATCGAAGCCCCACAAAAAACTGCGCCGCACACAGCGCGCGACGATGATTGGCCCGGCGGCATGAGGTCCGATCTGGCGGTGGTCATGCGGCGATGATGCTGGCGTGGCGCGGCGATTGCACTCAGATAAATCTGAGTTTGGGGTCGGAAAAATCTTAGCTGGCATGTTGAGCGCGCGGGTTTGAGGGTGGGTTTGCTTTAGGAGTTTTGCGTGTCCTGACGTTTATTTGTCCTGACGTTTATGTTAGGAGTTTTGCGTGTCCTGACGTTTATTTGACGTTTAAGAGCGCGCGTCCTGGCAAAAAACCTCTGCACGACGCTCGTTTTAGCCGCTCAAGCACAATTAGACGCCGAGCGGGCGCAAAAAATCGCAGACAATCTGCCGGTTCGCAAACGCCGTGCGAAGGTCAATGCGACCGCCGCGTTGCACCTTTGTAAGTTCGTGTTGGTCGCGTTTCTGCTCCAGCCGACGTTTCAAACGCTGGAACCACTGATCGCGAAAATCGTTTCAAATACCAATGCAGAGCGCCCGGGACGAGCCTTCCAACGCAAAGAAACTATAGGAAAATCAATGCGCTATTCAATGGCCCAAAAGCAAACTTCTTAAGTTAATGGCATTGCTCCAACGACGGGTGGCATGGCGCCAGAGATGTCAATTAGCTACAGCAGTGGTAGTCAAGACGGTTACCTAGGCGTGGGTTTTCAAATTTCCGGTTTATCAGCGATTACCCGCTGTCGCAAAACCGTTGAAACGGATGCATTAAGTAGCCCTATTGGCGTGGTCGTGAACTACGCCGATGATGCGTTTTGCTTAGACGGACAGCGTTTGATCTTCGAACGCGCCGGCAACGACAGTTTTGGCAGCTACAACGAATACAGTACCGAAATTCAGTCTTTTGCACGGATTCGGAGCTACCAGCAATCGGGTATCAACGGCCCTGCGTTTTGGGCGAGCTACGGGAAGGACGGAGCGTTGAGCTTCTACGGCTTGAGCAACACGCCAGGCGTAGCTTGTCAAAAGCTTTGCGATGGACGTATCTATCGCAACTTCAATGGCAGTGTGGAATACACCTACATTACTGCGTGGTTAATTTCCAAAGTGCGCGCACGCAATAGCTTGCAAACGACGATGGAATTTGAATACAGCATTAGCCAGGAGAATGGCGAAGCGCGCATAAGCAAAGTTTGGTATTCCGGCGCAGACACGTTGCCGAACAGTCTGAGCGCGTATTTGAGCTTCAACTACAACGCGCCCGCTGGCATTGGTCGAAGCAATCCACGGGTGCAGTTTGCCTCCGGCGCGCGCGCCACCACGAGTGGCTATTTGTCAGATATCGGCTCTTACAACGAGTCGGGTGAGAAAGTTCGCAGCTATAGCTTTGGCTACAAAAGCCGAAACTCATCTGGGCAGGCGAGCAATCCATTCGCACGTTTGGAACGAATCCAGGAGTGCGCGGGTAACGCCACCAGCTGCTTGGCACCGGTAACGTTTAGCTGGGCGGAGAATTTGCCCAAAGCTAGCGTAGGACCAACGCAAAGCGGGCAAAATTTTGATGACGCGGCGGACTACAAGTACGGCGATGTCAACGGCGACGGCCGCACCGATATGGTGTTTGCGATTAATGATGGCAGCAACAATCAAAAAATCACGCTTGGCCTGTCGACGCTGGTTAACGGCCAAGTGCAATTGACCCGTTTCAACACGATTCGAAAACTGCTGAGACAATTTGATAATGATCGTGGCTGGCACCTGTTTGACTACAACCAGGACGGTCGCGACGATTTACTGATTGCCGAAGCACAGGCGGGTACGCCAGGGCAGTGGAATATCTATCTTTCCGAGGGTACTAATTTCCGCAGCACGCCAGTGCAGTTAGCGGCACCGATTTCAGTTCCGTACGGCAACACCAATTGGACTACCGACGCGCAAATCGCAGATTACACCGGAGATGGCTTGCCCGATTTTGTCTCGCCGGAATTCTCCAACAATGGCGCCGTTACCTATCGCCTATATGCGATGCGCAGGGCAGCTGTGTCGCGTTCCTGTCAGACGCAAGATGTCGTCGCCGGCCAGCTTATCCAAGTCGCGCAGAATTGCCCTTACGAGTTCGCTCCCGCAGTGCCAATTACTCGTCCCGTCTCTGTCTTAGGTGGTCAGTTTTTCAAAAACGATACCGAAAGCTATGAAGCGGTAGACGTCAATGGCGATGGCGCTGCAGATATGTTGATGCGCTTTCTCGCCAGCTGTTCGCTGGCACCACAGCGGGGCGCATCGGAAGCACAAGCGCCGATGAACTTCATAGCAGATCCGGCGCAATTGCCCATTAAACCGACGACCGGCAAAGAGGAAGCACCCGAAAGTGACTGTTGGTATTGGGGTGTATTTGAGAATAAAGGCTTGAGTAACAATGCACTTTCGATGGATCTGAAGAAATTTTGGCGCACACAGCTCAATTCGGACCCCGCTGATAGCCCAGGTGCTTTGCAACTGACCGACATCAATGCCGATGGTTTGGCAGACGTGATTTTTCGCATCAAAGAGGGCACTAAGGAATGGTATTTCGATCTCAATACCGGAACAACATTTGCGACACGCCAGTGCATGTTTACCAATGGCTTTAGCTGTTCTGGAGTCGATAATTCCGCCGATACCGGGCGCGTTATGGATTTTGATGGCGATGGCGATCAAGATTTTTGGGTTGGTCTAGAAGACGGCCCGACCCAAACCAACTGCCCGGGCGGCAGTAACGGTGAGCAACCTTATGCGGTCTTGCGTTTTGATGGTGACCGCTTTGAGTCCAGCTTTTTGTGCCCGAATCTCGTTGGCCACAAGCGCTACAGGGACAATAGCTTGCATTACTCAGCCGATATCGATGGCGATGGCTCAATCGATTCTATTGATATGAGCCCAACCGGCTCTGGCAACTATGTAGTGTCGCGACGTGCAAACACCTTTGCCCCGGTCGACAAAGTGATCGAGATCAAAAATGGTTTGGGCTCGACCACTTTAATTAGTTACGCCCCAATGAATTTTTCCAGCGTGTATCGGCGTGATTACAACGCTGCGAGTTTGCTGCAAGGCAGCTCGCCAGTCTTTGATCTTTTAGCACCGCAATACGTTGTGCAGCGCGTGCAGTCCAGTGCGCCAACGCCTTCAAGCCCAAGCAACTTGAGCAGTGTGCGCTATTTCTATGCCGGTTCAAAAACCCAAGGTGGTGGCCGCGGCAGCTTGGGTATGCGCTTTGTCGGTTCAATTGACGAACAAACCAATGTGCAGACTTGGTCCGAGTATGCGCAAAACTTTCCTTTCATTGGCCGTCCGGTAAAGACGTTGTCCAAGCGTCTTGATGTTGTGCCAAGCGATAGCTGTGCGGGGGACGCGGGCGCGCCGCAATGTATCGTGCGCGCAACCGTGTGTGTTAATGCCGCAAACACACCTGACCGATCATTACTATGTGATCCGTTTAGTGCGCGGCCAGGGCAGACCTTGAGCGAGAGTTTCCAGAACTATCTAACCCGAGATCCTAGCTGGGGCGGGTTTGAACAGAAGCAGGTCTATCGTGTATTCCCATCGGAAAAGCGGGAAACCACCTACGAATGGAATTCGCTGACAATGCTCAGCGAGCCGGTGAAATTTAGTACGGTGCGCGAGCAATATACTTTTGAGGGCAACCTGTACGAATCTGAAGCGACCGTCTCGGCAATGCTTGGCAAAGCGCTGTTTGGAAAAGAAAGTGTGACCAGTCGCATGGACTACATCACACTTCCCAGTTTGAATTTGAACTGGACGACTGGCCTCCTGAGCCGCAGCGAAGTCACCACCAGCCGCGATGGCAAGAATAATACGCGCTACGCAGCTTTTGCATACTTTGCAGATGGCTCGGTGAAATCAGAAGAATCCGGCCCATTGGATACGCCTAGTGATAAAGTGTTGCGTAGCCACTATGTGCGCAATGGCGCAAGCCAAGTGATCGTGAAAGCAACATGCAGCACGCATTTCAGTTACGAGCAGTGCGTGGCCAATGATGGTGTTAAACCTACTTTTGTGGAGCGCGTACAGGCTGATCAGCAACGTATCCGCCGCGCCGAAAGCTACGTTTATGACTCGGCGTTTCGATTTGTCGAGCAGACATACAATGGCTTTAACGATGGCAGCAACTATCTCAACTATCGTGTGAGTTCCGAAGTTTTGGCGCGCGATGCTCTGGGCAATGCGACCCAATCGCGAAACGTCAATGGCGTGATGAGCAGTTCTGCGTACTCGCCACTCGGAAAACTGTATTTTGCCACCACCCGCAATAGCGGCAGTGCAGTCACGACACAAACGCGTTGGTGCGCCGGTAGCTACGGTGCCAGCTTCGGCGCATTGCCAGTGTCGGCGTGCCCAAGTGGCGCGCAATTTGTCGAGCGCAGCGAAGCCCGTGGCGGTAATTCATCGTGGAAGTACTTTGATTTGCTAGGCCGCGAAATGCTAACCGCGCAGTATGGCTTTATCGCCGCTGGCGAGGCTGCAGCAACGCTCAACTCGCGCATCATTCATGTGTCGAAAACCTACGATAATTTAGGTCGGGTCGTAGAAGTATCCGAGCCTTATTTTGCTACGCTCGGTAGCTTCCGCAGCTGCGGAATCGGTGCGTCGGGCGTGCCTTGCACGAAAACGACATTCGATTTTTCCGGACGTAGTTTGATGGTGACATTGCCAGACGGCACCTTTACTACCACCAATTACGAAACTGTACCTCAATGCGAAAGCACTGGCGGCAGGTGTCTAAAACGCACTGTATAAATGCCAAACTGCAAGAAACCGTAGAAGAGCGCAATGTACTAGGCGAGTTACTGCGCACTGTCGACGCGCAAGGTTTGAGCATTCGCCACAGTTACGATGTCTATGGCAATCTGGTACGCAGCGCCCGTACACCGAATAGTGGCGATGGTGCCGGCGTGGAGATCGTCAATAGTGCGGTTTATGACACACTAAGCCGCCGTGTCAGCATGACCGATCCGGATACCGGTACGACGTCAAGCAGCTACAACGCCATGGGTGAAATTTTGACCAGTGTGGACGCGAATGGTTTTTGCATCAAATCAACCTTTGATTCGGTGGGGCGGGTAGCTAGCCGTAGCGATCACCGCGACGCGACGTGTAATGGCGCGACTGAGTCCACGACTACATTTGTCTTTGACACTGCGGCAAATGGCTTGGGCATGTTGGCAGAGGAATCCAGTGTGTCGGTATCCTCAAGCACGACCCGAAGCCAGCAATACGATAGTTTGAGCCGTATCGTGCGTTTGAATACCATTATTGACGGACAAAGCTTCGCGCAGGAAAGCACCTACGACCAGTTTGGCCGCAAGTTTCAGGATTTTGATTTGGTGTTCGATGCGGGTACACCGGATGCGATCAGCGCCAGCCAAACACGTCGTCTAGGCGCCGAGTATGATTACAACGGCCAGGGCTATCAGTACCGCATCCGCAATGCAGCGGGCGTTGCCATTGATATCTTCTATGAAGTGCTGAAAATCAATGCGCGGGGCCAAGTGGAACGCTCTAAGCGCGGTGACCGCACCTCAATGATTACCGATGTCGAGTGGGATCCGACCATGGGACGCCTGAATTCGATTGCCAGCGGCAGCAATACCAGCGGCAGTAACGACGGCGCGCTGCAAAACTTACGCTATGACGATGCAAGTGGCACGGGTTATGACGAGATTGGCAATCTGACCTATCGCCAAGACGCGCGTCGCAACCTGCGGGAAAGCTTTGGCTATGACAGTATGAATCGCCTAACCAGCAGCAGCCTGATGCGCAATGGTCAAACCACTGGCGCACAGAGCTTTACCTATGATGTGTTAGGAAACTTTCTATTCAAAGCCAACGAACGTCAGCGCACCGGTGGCTATAACGCCGTTAGCGGCTTAGCCGCAGTCAGCAACAGCTGTGTACGCCAAAGTGTCGGCCCGCACATGCTCACCGCGCTTTTTAAAAATGGTGTGCAGGATAGTGCTTTTTGTTACGACGCCAGCGGCAATCAAATCAGCGCCACAGGCAGCACCACGCGCAGTATTAGCTATAGCGTGCACAACAAGCCGCTCGACATCGCCGTAACCGGCCCAGGCAGCAGCCACACCCGCTATCGCTATGGCCCAAACCGTGAAATCGTGACGCGCTTGGATGGCACTAATGTCACCACACTTACCACCGTGGTGCGCTACGTTGGCGGCGTGGAGGTGTATCAACGGCCGAATCAAGGCAGCGAAACCAACCGTCGCGAATACAAGCGTAATTTGGCCGGCTTTTTGATTATCAATCTGCGTGCACACACGCCGAGTGGGCAAAGCACCATCGTACGCAGCTCGGATCGTCGATTCTTATTCAAAGAAAAGCTCGGCAGTACCGATGTCATCACCGATGCCGTTGGCAGCGTAGTCTCAGGTGGCACGATGAGTTTCGACGCCTGGGGTCAGCGCCGTAGCGATAGCGACTGGTCCAGCTTAAGCCGTGGCCAAATAGCTGGGTTCAACAGTGACCAAACCCGCAAGGGCTACACCGGCCACGAAATGGTTGACGGTGCAGGCCTAATCCACATGGGCGGGCGGCTGTACGACGCACACACCGGGCGTTTTTTAAGCGCCGATCCGTTCATTCAAGCACCGAACAACACGCAAAGCTTTAATCGCTACAGCTATGTCATGAATAACCCGATGAATTACACCGATCCAACCGGGTATTCATGGCTATCGGACAACTGGCGCACCGTGGCATCCATCGCGATTACGGCGTTTGCGCCCTATGCGTGGGGTGCCATCGGCACAACGCTTTCTTCGATGACTCAAGCCGTCATTACTGGCATGGTCTCCGGTGCGGTGCAGTCCGGTACCCTTAAGGGTGCGCTCATGGGCGGTTTTAGTGCAGGTATGTTTAACGGCATTGGCGCTAAATTTGAGACCATTGCCAAAGGCGAGGTCGGCGCCCTGGGCGGCGGCGGCGCACTCAATGCCACCGGCGTCGCGGCCAAGATTGGCGCGCATGCGGTTGCGGGCGGTGTGATGAGTGTGCTGCAGGGCGGCAAGTTCGGGCACGGCTTTATTAGTGCTGGCGTGGTCGAAGCCATAGGGCCGAAAGCATTAGCAATGGCCGGTAAAAATGAGGCAGCGCAGATTGTGGCGGCGGCGGTGGTTGGCGGTACCGCTTCGCGCTTGGCGGGTGGTAAGTTTGCTAATGGCGCGGTGACGGGGGCGTTTCAGCGCCTATTTGCAAATTTTGGATCGCATAAAGCCGGCACCGGCGGGTCAACTGGGGGTGAGGCTAACGTGGCAAAGGATGAGGAAGGAAATTATCTACAATCCGACGAGGTCACCGGGCCGTTTGTAGAGGGCACTTTTAAAATGACACAAAGTTTTGGGCTGCAGGCTGATGCGACATTTCATCTCGGCGTTGATGCAGTGCCTATGGATGCCAATGGCGCCGTGTGCACAACTTGCTACGCAATAAGCGGCACCGAAGGAACGATTTTGTACTTAGGTAAAGCAAGTGGGTTTGGGGCAAACACGGTAATTGTTGAGACACCTTCCGGAAATCACGTAATTTATGGACACATGAGTTCGCGCACTGATACTTTGGTTACCGGCGGAACGG
>JBBQBR010000091.1:0-7739 GCA_038317875.1 Lysobacterales bacterium | reverse complement strand
CATCAGCTCGTCCTCAAGGCTCATGGACGACACGGCAGGGGAAGGCGAACTCGCGTAAGTTGATGTATTGGTAAGCGCGCTGTATTCGTTATCTTGCACAGGCTGCGCGGCGGGCTCAGCGGCTACGCGCAAATCTTGTGGCACAAATTCAGGGCGCGATTTCGCGTCTGCAGGCATCCATTTACGCATTGTTTGTTCAAGCAAACCACGATTGAGCGGCTTGGTCAGATAATCATCCATGCCAGAAGCGAGGCATTTTTCGCGATCGCCAACCATTGCATTTGCGGTCATTGCGATAATTGGGATGCGCGGCAATTTATATTCTTCTTCCAGCGTTCGCTGTGTGCGCGTCGCGGTGTACCCATCCATCACCGGCATCTGACAATCCATCAGCACCAGATCGAACTTAGTCGTCGCTAATTTATCAAGCGCTTCCTTGCCGTGCTCTGCCATTTCAACGCTTACGCCAATCAAGCTGACGACGCGCATCGCGACTGTGCGATTAACCGGGTTATCTTCTACGATTAACACGTGCCCGGTGACGGGCCCCGCCACTTGAGCTGTTGCAACGCCTGCGGCCGCGAAGTTATCAGCGCCCATCCGCGCCGCTTCTTCCATCAGGCTAAATCGTTGTTCGCTGGCCTGATTGACTTCCAGAAGGCGGTTGAGCGTCATTGCGACTTCGCCCTCCGAGGCATTGAGCATCACTGAACCACAGCGACGTGGGTCAAGGATATCCGCGCTGAGTGGCTCCCCTGATTGCACCAGCAAAAAGCGCATTCGCTCCATGGAAGGTTCGCGCAAAGCGTTGCGAATAAACGCAGCAGCGGTGCTGCGCATCGAATTCACATCAATGACAGCGATTTCGTAAGCCCAATTTTCACCTAACGTTGCCGAGCTCTTGAGCTTACTCAGCCCATCGGCAGTCGTTGTTGTGTGGGTTAACGTCATCGCTTGTGAGGACAAAACTGAGGTTAGCCGCTGGGTTACGCGTTGTTCGCTGCAAATCAACAATGCACGAACGCCACTGAGGTCTCGCCGTGCCGAACCAATGTCACCCGCAGCTTTGAGCATAGGCACCGAAAACCAAAATACCGAGCCCTTCCCCGCCTCGCTCTTAACGCCAATTTGCCCGTTCATGAGCGCAACAATTCGCTGGCAAATAACTAGACCTAAACCGGTACCGCCAAAGGTTCGCGTGGTGGACGTGTCGGCCTGCTGAAAAGCTTTAAATAGCTTGGTTTGCCCTTCCGGTGAAATGCCGATGCCTGAATCTTTAATTGCAAACACCAATTCCTGATGCGTGCGGGTTTCAGAACGCTTACTGACCTCGATTTGAACGCCGCCCTTTTCGGTAAATTTCACCGCGTTGCTGACCAGATTAGTCAGCACTTGGCGTAAGCGCGTTGGGTCACTACGCATTGAAATCCGCACGCCTGGATCAAGCTTAAGACTGATTTTCAAACCCTTAGATTGCGCGGGGCGCTCCATTAAACGCACAACGGAGTCGAGCACTTCGCGGACATTCATGCCCACTTGTTCAAGTTCAAGCTTATTTGCTTCGATTTTGGAGTAATCCAAAATATCGTCAATAATTCCGAGCAACTGTTTCGCTGAGCCGTATGCGGTATTGAGGTAATCACGCTGATCCGGCTGCAGCTTGCTGTCGCGCAAAATTTCGAGCAAAGGAATGATGCCATTGAGCGGCGTGCGAATTTCATGGCTCATCGTCGCTAAAAACTCGCCCTTTGCCATACTCGCGGCTTCAGCGCTTAGTTTCGCGGCTTTCAGCTCTTCTTCGATATTTTTATGCCGTGCCAACTCCGCCTTTAAATCTTGCGTTAATCGTTCGGCTTGAAACTGTGCTTCCTGCGCGCCCAGCTGCGCTGCGCCAGCGTTGCTCGAACCGCTGCCGCTAAATCCTGCCACCGGCATTGCACCAACGGTGGTAGTGCTGTTCGCAAAGTTAGCGGCACCCCAACGACGGGCGATTAAGATATTGACGACTACCAGCAGAATCACCAAGATGATCGTCGCAAACTGAGGGTGCGCGGACGTCAGCAGGCGAAAGCCAACCGGGAAAAACAGGAGCGCCTGAGTTGCGCTCATCAAAACGATGTCATCGGCTAGCAGCCATACCGCTGCGCACGCCAAGCCAGTGGCGACTAACAACACAGGCAATTGGGTTTCAATCGACTGCGAGTTAGTGAAAAAGACGATGCCTAGGCCCCAGAAAAAAATACTCAAAAGCAGTATCAGCTGCGCCGGTCGAGCCGCAAACCAATTCGGACGTACCGCACGCTTGGCCTGCACCGCGCAAAATGCGGAGGCAATCGCCAATAACGCATGTGCACCCACCCAAACTGCTGCGAGTCGTGAATCAATATGACCGAGGGAAAACGCCAAGGTTAGCGCCAGCACGGCGCTCATGCCGGTCCAAAAATTGATCGCGTCAAATAAACGACGCTCTTGGTCAATCGTGGCTTTACTCATGATGCTGGGTTCTCCGAACACAATAGAAGCCTAAGAAATTTTCTCGATTCGTGCAGCACTGAGGCTAGCGCGCTGAGCTTTGAAAATCGAAACCGAGCTCTGTACCTGGCTGTTGCACAAAATTGCCCTGAATGAAATCGACGCCGAGCGAAAACAACGCGGATGCGCTTTGCGCATTTTCCACCCGTGCCGCGATCACTCGACGCCTGCCGTCGTGCGCCGCCGCGATCAGTGATTTAAGTTCTTCCCGCAAACCGCCTGTTGCGTCAAGGTACTTGTCCGCCAATTTGATGTTATCGACCGGCAAGTAACTGAGCAGTTGCAGCGCAGTTAAGTTGGACTCAAAGCCGCCCAGCGTAATTTTCAAACCAAGTGCACGTGCCGCTTGAAAAAACGGCACCGCCAACTTGAGTTCACGCATGATGTCGCTCAAGCGAAACTCTAAACAAAGTGTGCTGGCATCCAGGCGCCGCGTTTCCAAAGACTGGCGCAGCCAGGCGATGCGCTGAGTGTCTTTTAACGAAGCGCCAGACTGATTCACAAATAAGCGCAATCCGCCGCGTCCTTGTCGGCGCCGTTCATCCAGCGTCGCCATACAGCGCGACAAGATCCAGCGATCAATCTCTTGCGTCAAACCATGTTCGTTCGCGCCTTCAATAAGCTGCGCGCCGGTGTAACTTCGGTCACCACTACGCAGGCGCAGAATAACTTCGTATTGCTCCTCACCAGTATCTTGCAGCGCAACGATAGGCTGGAACATGAGTTGAAAACTATCTTCTTTAAGCGCTCGACGAATTGATTCCTCCAGCAGCGCCGATTCTGACGTGGCGGCTATAACCTCTGACTGGTAGAGCGCAACGCGATCCCCAGCCGGACTTAAGCGCGCCTGATTCATTGCGCGCTCAGCACAATTAAGCATCACTGAGGGTTCTGCTAGCGCCTGGGCAAAGCCGCAAATTCCCGCACTCAAGTTAACTTGAATGGTTTTGCCAGCGATCTCAAAAGCCTGCAGCGCGACGCGTTGCCGCAAGGTCGAGGCCAGCTCCAATAATGCTTGAACATTGCGACTTTGACTCAATAATACGATGCTGCCGTCGCTGTAACGCGCAGCAGACTCCTCTGGACGTATCAATTCGCGCAGCTGGCTACCCACTAGATTGGTGAGCGTATCCATACCACTCAACCCCAGCTGCTCACGCAGTTGCGCGGAACCGTCGATTTCAATGAACAAAATGCCGCCGCTTACGGCATCGCGGTCTTCTACGACCAATGCTGAAGCCAGTTTGTCGAGCAACACACTACGATCAAACAGCCCACTGACTAGATCACGGCTTTTTGATTCACGACGCGCACGCAGCAAGCGCGCACGATGCGCGCGGTTGGTGACCGCAGAAATCAAATGTTTCGGTCGTATCGGTTTGCTCAAAAAGTCATCGCCACCTGCGCTGAGCGCATCAAACTGCTTGTCAGAGTCTTGCTCGCCAGAAAGAAACACGATCGGCGTGCTGATAAATTCATCGCGCTCGCGAATGATCGCGGTTAATTCCATGCCATCAATTCCCGGCATGTATAAGTCCATCAAAATAAGATCTGGCTTAAAGTTTTCCAATGCCTCCAAGGTACGCAGCGGGTCGGTCACTGCAAGCGTTTCCATACCGGCCTTGCGTAAAATACTTTCGGCAAAAAGCGCCTGCGACCGGTCGTCTTCAACGATCAGAATGCGATAGTCCACCGCTTGCTCATGCGCCAGCAGTTCCTTTAGCTTGGCGAATGCCGCCTCCGGCGCGGTTTTGGTTGGCAACAGCACATCGACACCAGCGCGCATCGCACGAATGCGCGCGGACAAATCATTGGCGTCGGCAAAGGCGACGATCGGCATGCGCGCGGTCGTGCGCTGACGTAACGTTTTTAAGAAATCGCCGACCAAATCAAGCTGACTACTAAAGGTATCGTCGATAACAACTAAATCCGCCGTCATCGAACTGAGCGTATCCACCAACTCTTCAGTCGATTCCAAGCGATCTACATTGAGCCCGTAAGCAGTCAATCGCGGCGCAAGATCCTCAAACATTCCAGCTTCTGGCGCTAAATAAAACACCCGTAAGGTTGCTACCAGCTGTGTGCGCGGTGGTGCTGGCGCAGCCGGTGCGGCAACCAAAGGATCAACTTCAATTTCGACTTCATGCTCATCGCTAACCGGCGCTTGCGGCTCAGGAAGCCTTTTTGACGGAGCCAAAACAGACTCATACGTCGTTTCGCCAAAGCCGTCGTCTTGCGCAGCTAGACTATCTTGAGTGTGCGCCATTAACTGATGCGGGACGGGCACGATGGTGCCGAAATTGTCGCGGTTTAGCGCGCTTTGCGAACCATTATCGATGAGCAGTTCATCGGCACTTTCAAGGACTAATTCGATCAAGCCATCATCGGGCACCTGAGCGCTTTCGGTCATGGAAAGGCCAAACATATCGCTTGGCTTCAGCCCTGCGCCCTCATCATCGCTGGTCAGCGGCAAAATTGTTTCTGCCGAAAAGCGGCGCCAATGCTCGCTTGGCGGCACGCTAAATGCGTGCTCCGGTGCAATCTGATCAAGCGCAGGTACAAATTCAACCATCGAAACTTGGAGCTTTATTTCCGCTTCACTGACGCGCGAAAGTGCGAGTGAAAGGGCTTCAAATTCTGCCTTGCGTTCGTCATCTAGTTCTGCGGCATTCGTCAATGCAGCTTCGAGCTTCATTTCTAGCGCATATAGGCGCTCACTTGGCCCCATCAACCCGTAACGACCACTTGCGCCTGCAAGAACTTGCACCTCTTGAATCAGTACCGTGAGGCTATTGATATCAAACGCGCCCTTGACCAAGCGGTGCACGCGTTTTTGCACTAACTCAATCCGACGCGGTAAATGATTTGCGAACGCCTGCCGCAGCTCAGCGTTCGCTTGCGAGTCGTCTGCACGCTGATGGCGCGGCGGGGTGCGGCCGGTTGTATCGTCGTTGAGCTGCACGGTTTTAGGATTCACCAGTCAGAGTCACGACAAGCGTGACGGCTAAAATAAATGTGTCTTACCGGAGCAAGACGATTTTGACAAAAGACATTCAGTTAGACCGACTATAGCAGCGTAAACGGCTGCAACAGAACCCAGCAGACGCAAAACGCGGCACAACAAGTCAAGAATCGTTACAAGCCAACGGATTGCTACGCTAATGCCGATCAAGCAGCTGCCGCGGCTTTAAGCCACAAAGCATCAGCGTCCCTACATAAACCACGCCGCCAGCTGCAATTGCTGCAAATACTGCCGCAAACCGTCGATGCGCAGGCACCTGTTGCCAAGGCCCAATCCAACTTTCAAAGTGCTGCGCCGCAAAGGCAAAAAGCAGTGAAAGCGTAATGCTTGCCATCAGCAGCTGGAATGCAAACGCCAGCCAGCCTGGCTGCGCCTGGAAAACACCCGCACGGCGCAGCCACAAGAGCAAAAGCCCAGCATTAATGTAGCCGGAAATTGCGCTCGCTAAACTCAAACCTGCATGGGGTGCATAAAAACTGAAATAGACCGCGCCACCGACGAAAATACAGTTCAACACCATATTGCTCACCAAGCTGGTCAGCGCCGCCTTTACCGGCGTTTTGGTATCCATGCGCGAAAAAAACCCGGGCGCCAGTACCTTGACGCCAATAAATGCGGGCAAGCCTAAGGCCAATGTGCCCAGGCTCCAGGCCGCCATATGCACATCTCGGCCAGTGTATTTGCCGTAACCAAATACCGCCCAAAGAACGGGCTCGGCCAGCCACGTTAGTGTCAGCATCGCGGGCACTGCAATAATTAACGCGATACGCAGCGCCCAATCCAATGCAGCGGAAAAGCCAGCAGTATCTTGCTTAGCAAATCGCCCGGACAGGTGCGGCAAAATTACCGCTGACAGTGCAACGCCGAACACACCCTGCGGCAGCTGTAAAAGCCGGTCGGCGTTACTCAGCCAAGTCACTGAGCCTGCCATTAGAAACGTTGCGATCGCGACATCGACAAGCATATTAACTTGCGCGACCGAGGCACCAAACATGGAGGGAACCATCAATTTCAGGACACGCCGCACGCCCATATGGTGCCAGCCCCAGCGCGGTCGCGGCAGCAACTTCAAGCGCATCAACGCGGGAACCTGAATAGCAAGTTGCAGCACCCCGCCTAGTAACGCGCCCCACGCCAAGCCAAAAATGGGCACCGAAAAATATCTAGACAAAACGGCCGCGCCGAAAATCATCGCAACGTTCAGTAAAATGGGCGTTAGCGCCGGCACTGCGAAACGCCGGTATGTATTCATGATGCCGCCCGCAAAGCCGCACAGTGACACGAAAAATATATAGCCGAATGTCACGCGCAACAAATCGGTGGTCAGCACGATTTGCTCAGGGTCGCGCCAACCCGGTGCGACTATGCGCACGATCAGTGGCGCCGCCAATAAGCCGATGCCCACCACAATAAGCAAAACTGCAGCCAAGGTGCCACAGATGCGATCAATAAACTCCTGGGTTTCTTCCGCAGTCCGATTGGCTTTGTAATCACTTAAAACCGGCACAAAAGCCGTTGAGAAAGACCCCTCACTGAACAATTGCCGCAGTAAATTCGGAATACGAAACGCGACGTTAAACGCATCCGTTACCGCGCTTGCACCAAAGATACGCGCCACTAAAGACTCACGAATAAATCCGAAAAGCCTTGAGCACATGGTAAGCGCGCTTACAAGCGAGGTTGATTTGAGTAGCTTCATTACGAAAATCCGGCCGGGAGGCGGTACGGAAAAAAATCCGGCCGCAAGGCGGCACGGGAAAGCGAGTGTCCCTGCTTTGCTTAACGCTTTCCAGGACAATTCGCGGGCAAGACTTGACGAGCGAAAACGGCATCCATATAGTTCGCCGCTCCAGTCGTTCCTTCATAGCTCAGCTGGTAGAGCATCGGACTGTTAATCCGTGTGTCCCTGGTTCGAGTCCAGGTGAAGGAGCCAGCATTCAACGACCGTTCTAGCGTATGCGCTAGAACGGTTTACGGCTATCTATTTTTTACAATTTCTTGATGACGGTTTAATTCGCATCAATCAAGTGATTCGATAGCCTTCCTGATCGCACGGATGTCAGGACTGACATAATTCAGCGTGGTGGCGACATTATCGCGGTAGAGCCGCCAGCCAAACGCTGGTGCCCCCCGCACAGATCCGGACGTGCGCAACTAACGCATCCGGCTCCTCCATTGAGTCATA
>JBBQBR010000090.1:0-7749 GCA_038317875.1 Lysobacterales bacterium | reverse complement strand
AGCGCAGTTGTAGTCCTAGAATTCATTTTTAATCTGCACATTATAAACAAGAATATAAACAAGAATATCAACCAGGAATTGACATATGTCTAATATATGGATTAAAGCCCAAACTTTATCAGCTGTCTTCCTGTGCTGTTTTGCAGGCGTGGTGCATGCCGACAAGTCGGTTAACGACTCAGCCAACGACTCGGCTAATCGCTCAGCAAGTGATTCAGCCGCCGCAATTTCAAGCGAGCCGAAAACCGTTGAGGACTTCATCGCCCTGGGGCTGCGCGGAAATCAACAGCTACAATCGGTCGAGTTTCAAGCGATCAGCGCGCAGCGCGCGTTGAAAGCGGCGCGCACAGCCTATCGGCCCAGCATTAGCCTGAACGCGCGCTACATGCGTGCCGACGGCGGGCGCACCATCGCATTCCCGATTGGCGATGCGCTAAATCCGGTGTATCAGACACTGAATGGGCTGACCGCAGGCAGCAGCAATCCGACGCAGTTCCCGGCAATTGAGAATTTTGAGTTTAATTTGATGCGCGAGCGCGAACAGGACACGCGGCTCAGTTTAAATACAGCCCTTTATGCACCGATGGTCGACGCCGCTATCGAGGCCGCCGATGCGCGCGCGAATGATGCGAATGCCAGCCGCGAAATTTACGCACGCACTTTGGTACGTGATATTCGTCGCGCGTACAGCGGTTTTGGTCAAGCCTATGCCGCCACTGAAGTGCTGAAAGCGTCCGTTGTTTTGCTTCAGGAAAATCTGCGCGTTAACGCGGCCCTTGTGAACTCGGGTTCGGCAACGCGCGACGTTGAGCTGCGCGCGAATGCGGAGCTGCTGGCCGTGCAAGATCGCCTGCAGAGCAGCGATAACGCGATGGCGGCGGCGCGGCGCTACCTAAATTTCTTGGTCAATCGTGCGCTCGATGCGCCTATTTCGGACAATCCTTTCTCGAACAAGCCAAGTTTGGATGCTGTTGCGCTGGTGCCCAAGGGTAACAGCGGGCTGCGTCCGGAATTGACCAAGCTGGATGCCAATTTGGCGCTCGCGCATGCGGGTTTGAGTCAAGCGGCTGCTGGCGCTAAGCCCAGCATTGGCTTCGGTTTAGATGTGGGTACGCAGGGTGAAAACTATGGCTTTGGCCGTGGCAAAAACTTTGCGACCGCAGTGATCGTATTGAACTGGCGCTTATTTGATTTTGGCCAAACGCGCGCGCAAAAATCATCCGCTGCTGCACGGATCAGCGCGTTGCAGGCCGAACGTGTGGCGCTGATGGCACAGCTTGAGCTGGCCGCTAAGCAAGCATCGGATGATGTCGCGAGTGCAAGTGCGCGCATCGAGACCGCGCAAGCGCGCCAACTTGCGGCGGAGGAAGGTTTTCGTATTGTCGCGCGCAAGCGTGATGCCGGTGCTGCAACCCAGGTGGAGTTTTTAGATGCGGAACGCGCGCGCACTGAGGCCGAGCTTGCGCTTTACGCGGCCGGTTTTGATCGCGCGAATCAACTCGCCGAACTGGAACTTGCTTTAGCAGCTTATCCTTTACCGAGCAGCTTTATTCAACCTAATCCGTTGAAGGAATTGCAATGAGCCAGCATCGTCGTGCTTTGCTTGTCGGCGTCGTTTTGCTAGGTGCAATCGCAGCCTGCAACAAAGATAGTGCGCCAAACACGAACGGCGCGGGCGCAACAAAGTCAGCGCCACACGCGTCAGCGCCGGTTCCGGTTGAAACCGCGAAGCCAGAAGCTGCCGGTGCTGCCAACGTGATTCGAGTGACTGGCACGCTGAGTGCCAACGTCGAGCTGCGCCTGAGTTTTAAAACCGGCGGCATCTTAAAGCGCTTATTGGTCGACACCGGGCAAACGGTGCGCGCCGGGCAACTGTTGGCGGAACTTGACCGCACAGAAGTGGGTGCAGGTGCAACGCAAATGCGGATGAGCTTGGCGAAGGCCGAGCGCGATTATGTCCGCGCGGAGTCCTTATTTAAGCAAGACGTGATCCCTAAAGCGCAACTGGATGACGCGCGCACCGCGCTGGAGCTTGCGCGCGCGGCCAGTATTGCGATGAATTTCAACAGTGATTCTGGCCGCATTACCGCTGAAAAAGACGGCGTAGTTTTACGCCGATTTGTGCAGGCCGGCGAAGTCGTGGCAGTTGGCGCGCCGATTTTGGCAATAAGCCAAGGCGATGCGAAAAAGGTGCTGAAAGTAAGCCTGAGCGATATTGATGCGCTGCGTGTGCACCTGGGCGATTTGGCCGAGGTTAGCTTTGATGCGATGCCCGGTGCGAAAATTAGCGCGCATGTGCTGACGCTTCCAGGTTCGGCCAATCCCGGCACGGGCCTGTTCGAAATTGAGTTAGCTTTGGACAGTGGGGCTGAGCGTTTGAGCTCGGGCATGATTGGTCAGGCGGTGATCCAACCGAGCGCTGATAGCGCTACAAGTGGCGCTGCGAACTCGGGTCAAGCGCTTGCGCAGCCTGAGCTTTTGCTGATTCCACTGGCCGCTTTGGTTGAAGCCAATGCCGAGCACGGCTTGGTTTTCGTGGTGGAAAACAACGTCGCAAAAAGCCGACAAGTTGCGCTGGGTGAAATTCGGGGCGAATCAGTTTTAGTGCTGGGCGGCTTGAACGCGAATGAGTCGGTCGTTGTACGCGGCGCGCCGTATCTGGATGACGGCACACCCGTGACACGCTCCACACCGATTGCTAGTGCTGCAAACAATATCAATGTCGAAGACGCTGCGAAAGGCCTGAACGATGCGGACGCCGGGTTAATTCCATGAGCATTGCGCGCTTTGCCGTTGAAAAGTTTCAATTCACACTGGTTGTATTTGCGCTATTGATCGCAATCGGCATTTTTTCCTTTGAGAAAATTCCGCGCGCGGAAGATCCGTCTTTTCCGATACCGATCGTCAGCGTCGTTGCGGTGTATCCGGGTGCGGACCCGGCGGATATGGAATCGTTGATCACTGATCCGCTAGAGGATGCAATTTCCGAGCTAGATGATGTCAAAAGCATTGCCAGCGTTGTGCGCGACGGTGTTTCGGTAACGCGGGTGGAGTTCAGTTGGGACGCGGACCCAGAAAAAAAGTACGACGAAGCCATTCGCGAAATAAACGGCTTGCGTGCGCAATTGCCCGCTGATTTGACCGAATTTCGTATCCGCAAAGCGAATCCGACCAACGTCAAAATCGTGCAGTTTGCGCTGCTATCAGACACTGCCGATGTGCGCTTAATGCATCAAACCGCCGAAGACTTGCAAGACATCCTAAAAGCCGTTCCGGGCGTGAAGCAAGCGGAATATTGGGGGCTTCCGGAAGCGGAGGTGCAAGTGCTGATTGACCCGGCGCGCATGGCGCAGGCCAATGTCAGCGTGCAGCGTTTGCTGGATGCGATCAAAGCGGAGGGCACGAATATTCCGGGTGGTGCCGTCAGCGTCGGTGCACGCAAATTTAATTTACGCACCAGCGGTGACTACGCATCGCTCGATGATATTGCCAACACCACCGTCGGCGGCGGTCCAAATCAACGGGTGCGCCTGAAAGATGTTGCAAGCGTGCAGTGGGCCGCTGGGGAAAGCACGGTCATGGGCCGTTTCAACGGCAAGCGTGCAGTATTCGTGGCGGCGAATCAAAAAGAGGGGCAAAACATTTTTGACGTGCGGGCGGGAATCGCCAAACGCATCAAGAATTTTGAGCAGCATTTACCCGCCGGGATCACGCTGGAATGGGGTTTTGATCAAAGTAAAAACGTCGAGCACCGTTTGGATTCGCTCGGCTTTGATTTCATGATTGCGATCTTATTGGTGTCTTTGACCCTGCTGCCATTGGGCTTGCGCGCGGCAGGTGTGGTGATGGTTTCCATTCCGCTTAGCTTAGCGATGGGCCTGACGTGCATGTATTTCGCCGGATATTCGTTGAATCAGCTTTCCATTGCCGGTTTTGTCATCGCACTTGGGCTGCTGGTGGATGACTCGATTGTGGTGGTGGAAAACATTGAGCGGCATTTGCGGATGGGCAAGTCAAAACTGCGCGCGGCGATCGATGGCACGCAACAAATTAGCCTTGCGGTTTTGGGCTGCACCGCCACGCTGGTGTTTGCGTTTTTACCGCTGATGTTTTTGCCTGAAGGCGCGGGAAAGTTCGTGCGCAACATTCCGTCATCCGTATTGGCAACGGTGCTTGCCAGCTTGCTGGTGTCACTGACGATTATTCCGTTTTTGGCAAGCCGAGTCCTGAAGCCGCACGCGAATCCGCAAGGCAATCTGTTTTTGATAGCGCTGACTGGGGCAATCCATCGCTTTTACACGCCGCTAATGCAGCGCGCGCTGCGTTTCCCGAAGGCGACCCTTGCGATTAGCTTTACGCTGTTTTTCGTTACGCTCGGCCTAGTTCCAAAGCTCGGCTTTAGCCTGTTTCCGCTGGCAGATACGCCGCAATTTTTAGTCACGATGGAAACGCCGGACGGCAGCTCAATTGATGAAACCAATAAGGCGATGCAGTTTGTCGAAAAAATATTGGCCGAAACGCCCGAGATCAAACACGTGTTTGCCAACGTTGGACGCGGTAACAAGCAAATTTTCTATAATGTGTTCCCGCGCGAAGCGGACGTGAGCTACGCCGAGGCGTTCGTGGAAGTAAAAGCCTACAATTCGCGTACCACGCCGTTGCTTTACGAGGCGCTGCGGCAAAAATTTGCTGTTTATGCGGGTGCAAAAATTATGCTCAAGCCTTTTGAGAACGGCCCACCGATTGACGCGCCGATCGCCATTCGTGTGGTCGGCCCGGATTTAAAAGTGCTGCGGCGTTTGGCCGGCGAATTTGAGCAAATGATTCGCGACACAACGGGCACCCGTAATGTCGACAACCCGCTCAAACGATTGCGCACGGATTTGGCCTTGAATATCAACGTCGAAAAAGCCGGATTATTGGGCGTGTCGAGTCTAGAAATTGACCGCGCCGTGCGTTTAGGCGTGGCGGGTATTACCGCAGCTAAATATCGCGATGCAGACGGTGACGAGTACCCGATCACGCTGCGTCTGCCGCTGGTGGATGGGCACCCGCGCTTAGATTTACTAGAGCAAATTGAGGTCAGTTCCTTAAACGGCGCCTCGATTTTGCTCAAGCAATTTATTAGCCCCAGTTTTGCCAGCGCGCCGAACGCGATTCAACGCTACCAGCGCAGCCGCGCCGTGACCGTGACCGCCTATACCCAAGAGGGTTTCAACACCGGCAAAGTCACCAATGCTTTGCTGGCCAATTTGAATTTGAAAAAAATGCCAGCAGGTTATTCCTGGCAAGCGGCCGGTGAAATTGAAAGCCGTAATGACAGCTTTAACGGTATTGGCGCTGCTATTTTGGTAGCCGTATTTGGGATTTTGGCTGTACTAATTTTAGAGTTTGGCTCGTTTAAGTCCACGCTTGTGGTTGCTGGCGTGATTCCGCTTGGCATTGTGGGCGGGCTGATTGCGCTGTATTTGTCCGGCTATTCGCTCAGCTTTACCGCAATGATTGGTTTTATTGCGCTGGTCGGCATCGAGATTAAGAACTCGATCCTACTGGTTGATTTTACCAATCAGCTGCGCGTTGACGGCATGGGCCTACTTGAAGCGGTCGAAAAAGCCGGTGAAGTGCGGTTTCTGCCGATTCTGCTGACCTCCGCGACCGCGATTGGTGGCCTTTTACCGCTGGCGCTGCAAAATGTTGCGCTCTATTCGCCGATGGCTTGGGTGATTATTGGCGGGTTGATTTCATCGACTTTATTGGCGCGATTAGTCACGCCGGTGATGTATCTGTTATTGCCGCCACCGGTTTTGGGGCAGGGTAGTGGTGAATGAGTTGAGGTAGGCAACAGTTTTTTCCAGAGTGCCCGAGCCGAATCTGACACTTTCGCCCGTAAAATTTAAAAGTATTTCGCTCGATACGATAGGCAAAATTTGCAAGCCAGCCCTAACCGGTGGCAATGTGATCGCCCAGCAACAGCCCTGGGTTTGTAGCAACAAAAAATCGTAGCTGTAGCGACAACAACTCGGGATGACGCTTCGATGCGAGCTCAGGCGAAAGTGCGTTACGACTTGCGCATCAATGCAAGCTCAGCCTTCACCTCTTTGATGCTGGCGTCCAATTCTTGGCTACGTTCCAGTGCTTGAATCGCCTCAGCTTTACGGCCTAGACGCGCCAAAATTTGGCCGCGTCGCCAATGTACACCCGCGATTGATATGCCTTCAACCGCAGGTTTTGCTGCCAAAACTGTGTTGAGGATCGCGAGGCCGCCATCCAGATCGGTTCCGCCTAGCGCGGCACACTTAGCCTTTTGATACTGTATTTTTAGGTTGCTCGGCTCCTTCGCTAAGCCTGCAAGCACCAATGTTTCCGCCTCTGCCACTTTTTTCTCGTTGCTCAGCAAGCCCACCATCACCGCCAACGCATCCACATCGGTTGGATTGAAAGCGAGCGCTTTACGGTACATCGCTTGCGCACCTGCAGGGTCTTTGCCAATTTGCTTGACGATCGCCTGCGCGCGGTAGCCGGCACCGACGTCCACGGCGGCAATTTGTTGCACTAGTCCGGGCACTAAATCTTCATCGCCACCGGCTAGTCCAGGTGCCTGTAAGTGGAATTGGATTAGTCCAATGCGCGCTTCAATTTGCTTTGGATCAATCGCAGCGGAACGTTCGAACGCGCTGCGCACCGCTTTTGCATAGCCAAGCTTGGAAAAGATGCTGGACGTTTGCGCCAACCTGCCATTGACTGCACCCAACCAATAGTAAGCTTCCGCTGAGCTTTGATTGCTATTCACCTGCGCCTGCGCCTTTTCTAAGGCAGCGTCGAAAGCTTGCGCCTGCATGAGCTTGACGACTTCCTGACTTGCGGCAGTCGTTGCTAGCTTTGATTGCGCGCTGGCAGCACTTGTGAGGAGTATTGCTATGACAAATGTGGTGATGCGCATAGATAAAGCTCGGCTGGAAAGAGTGGGGAGAATGCCGTTTAACGTTTGAATTGGTCAGGTGGCGAAAGTCACGTTAAGTTGGACGCATTTAGCTGGCGCAAACGTCCCACATTGGGGTCGGCATATATCGCGCCTGGGCGGTTGTGCAAGTGGGACGTTCTTGAAACGCTCAAAACTCGGTGCGCGCAATTTGCGTAAACACCGCTGGATAGGGCTCGTTACTATGCAGCGCATCGCGCCTGCGCGGTGGATCGCCTGGACGCTTGGGTAACTCGAATACGGGAAGCGATTGCCAAGCATTAAATTTAAAGCTCTTACCAACGCGAATGCCGTCTGGCGCGGATATTTCAATATAGCGAAGCTCTAAAAAATGACTTTCCCGTGGAATCCTCTGCAGCGTCAAGGTTTCGCCCTTAGCTAAAAACGCTTGGCGCAGGCATGCCGCTTTAATGGCGCAAAGTTTGATGTAGACATCGCTCTGCCCTAGTCGATTGTCCAACTCAACCCTAAAAGTGGCTTGCTCGGTCAAATTCGGCACGCTAAAAAGCTCTACTGATTGCACGGGCCAAGCGCCGCCCATAGGATTGCGGTATTTAGGTTCCAATTTTGCTTGTGGTGGCGCTGTGGCAGAAAGATCGGGAATTTTATCGACTTGATAACGAATTGGCGCTACCACGGCACCAACAGTCACGAGCAAAAACATGCCGATTAGCAGCGCAGTAAGCGCTCCATGCGTCGAAGGCTTGAATCGACTTTGCGAATCATCGTTCGGCAGAAACGATAATCCTTAAATCCTCAGTTGGACAGGC
>JBBQBR010000089.1:0-7797 GCA_038317875.1 Lysobacterales bacterium | reverse complement strand
AGTTGAGGCGTGCTCCGGCGCATTAATGTTGTTAGAGAAATCGGTGTTTTTGGCCCTCAATGGCTTCGATGAGGGCTATTTCCTGCACTGTGAAGATCTGGATTTATGTCGGCGTGTACGCGAACTCAAACTTCGTGTTTTGGTCGATACCCGAGTGCAAGTCGTGCATGACAAGGGTACCTCTTCCAGCACCGTGCCGCGTTTGGTGGCAACTGCAAAGTATCGCGGCATGCTGCGTTATTTTGAGAAATTTGATGCGGCGCACACGGCTTGGCCGCTGCGTATGTTGGTTTATTTCGGCGCGTGGCTGCGCTATCGAGTGGCGCTGTTGCGCAGTTAACGACTCGATTACCACAAAAACCACCTGCGCCCATCAGGTTTCCACATCACTTTGACTCGCACCTTGCGAGCGCAGCGAGGCAATCCATTGTGTTTACGAACGTATCGCGAGCCAAACAATGGATTGCCACGTCGCTTCGCTCCTCGCAATGACGAGGCATTGAACGTCCAAAAGACATCCCTAGCCGCGAAACAGCGCCAAAAAATCATGCCGGTTTAACGTGGTTGCCATATCGCTAGGAAGCTTGCGAAATTCGTCAACTGCAAGTGGATCCGCACCGGCATTCAAAAGTAATTCCGCACATTGAAACAGCGCGTGTTTACAGCACCAGTGCAGAGCGCCCCGCTGATGCTGGTCCCTAATCTGCGCGTTCGCGCCTAAGCGCAGCAAGGTTTCAATTGAGCTCAACAAACGCGTATCTTCGGGGTAACGCGGGGTGTTCATATTGCTGGACAGCAGCAGCATCAACGGCGCGCGGCCGCTGCTGTCGATAGCGTCTGGGTCGGCTCCTCGCTGAATTAAAACCTGCAGCAACTTTTGACCAGCTGCCAAATCGCCACCCGCCAGCAGCGCGAGCAATACCGCATGCACCGGCGGCAACAGCGGATAATCTGGCGTGGTGCTTGCACCGAGTTCGATGAGTAAAGTGACGCAGTCCAAATCCAGTAAGCCTGCAGCCAGGCTCAGGCAGCTCAGCTCCGCCATCGGTGCATTTATCGGCGCGCCTAATGCAATCAAGCGACGAATGACGTCAAAGTGGCGCCCACGCACCGCCGCCGCTAGCGGTGTTAGCGCTTGGATCGTGCTGTTGGCAGGCATGCTGGCACCCGCTGCTGATGCGCCGTGTTTGACCAAAAATTCGATCAGCTCGGCGCTGCCGCTGGCACATGCGTACGTCAATGCGGTTGCGCCCGCGCTGTCGGTAGCGTCAATTGCAAAGCCCAATTGCAATAAGCGCAGCACACTTTGCTGATCGTTGCGCGCAGCCGCTAGCACTAAATCATTCGCCAGCAAAGCGCGCCCAGGATGCGTGCCGGTTGGCCAAACAAGCTGCTCAGCAAGCGCTATTTTATTCATGCCCAGCGCGATCGCTCGGGCGCTGCGGCCATCGCGGCCGACAACATTCGGATCAGCGCCCGCAACAATCAGCAAACCGACCAATTCCGCAGCTTGCGGGCGCACCAGTGCGCGCAATAGCGGCGTTAATCCAGCACTGTCAGAGGTGTTTAACGCCAGATCTTTGCCCGCCCCAACTTGCAGCAGGGACGCCACAGTTGCCACATCACACCACTGCACGGCATAACTCAGAGCGCCGCGTTGCTCGCCGTCACGCGCTGTAATATCAACGCCCGCCGCGATCATTGCGTTGATCAGTGTCGCCGATGGGCTTTGCGCCATCGGTGCCCTCGCACCTTCCAATTCAGCTGCAGCGCCGCACAGCAAAACCAAGGGCGACGCAAACTCGCCGTCCGTGGCTATTTCAGCGCCCGCATCCAGCAAACACTGAATCGCGGCCAGTGGCGGTGGCACTTGCCGCGCCAACGCACACAATTTTGGTTCCTGCTCCAGTTTGCCAAGTTGCAAGCCGCCCGCCGTCAGTTCTGTTAACCACTCGCTATTTAATTTATCCCCAAGTGCCAGCAAAACCTGCAAATGCGTGTGTTGATCGACCGGCCCGAGCTGTAGCAATGCCTGCGCGGCAGTAAATCGACCTGCATGCGCCGCCTGTACCAGTAGCTGCTCGCGCTTAGGGCCGGATTCATAGGGAATTGGGTTTGTACTTTCGTTCGAGTGCTCAAGCTCGTCTTCTAGCGCATGACTGAGCGCCTGGGCCGGGCTCAAACGCCGCGCCAAGTCCCACCGCGCGGCTTTCAGCGCGAGTGCTGCCGCAGTGGCACCGTTTGCATTGGTGCGCTGTGGCGGGCAGCCAAGCTGTAGCAAAGTTTCAATAATTTCAAGCTTCGGCAAATCGGCCAACACGGCATGATGCAGCGCAGTATTGCCCTCACCGTCAACCAATGCGGGCACAATTTTAGCCAAGCAAAGTCTATGTAGGGTGCGCAAATTCGACGCCCGCGCAGCCAGCATCGTCGGCGTTTGCTGCGCTTCATTTTTGGCATTGACGTTTGCTCCTGCAAGAATCAACGCTTCGGCAAATTCTGCCGCGTCTTCCATACCGCAAAAATGCAGCGCGTTATTGCCTGCCGGGTCATGCGCATCCACTTTGGTGCGGCTAACAACGCACTCAATCAATTGTGCGTCTGGCTCACGACACAAAGACAATGCCCTAGCCAGTGAAATCGTGCCCTCAACGTCGTATGCAGCACCCGCCTTAAGTAACGCAAAAACATTGTCGGTCTGACCCGATTGCACTGCACGTGCAAGGGCTGAATAGCTGTCGGCATCGACTTGGTTGATGTTCGCGCCCGCTTCCAGCAATAGCTGTAGCAGTGCGGCGTCAGTACTGCGTGCAGCACCATGTAATGCACTGACCTGCTGGTTGTCGAGCGCTGCAACGTCAGCGCCATTGGTCAGCAGCGTCGTAACAACATCAAAGCGCCCACTCCAGGTATCCCGCGTGGCCGCTAACAATGGCGTGATGTCGCCATTTTTGCCATTAATATCAGCGCCACCTGCAATCAGCAGTTTAATAATCGCCAGGCCACCACTGGCGCAGGCAATAACGAGCGGCATGCGCTGATCTGGCGCGGTGGCGAGTGGGACGGCATTGGCATTCGCACCGCGCTTAAGCAAATTGCTAACTGCGGTGGCATCGCCGCGAATGACTGCACGCTGTAATAGCAAATCTTTAGAAAATTCTGGCTCGGTGACGGCTTGTGAGCGCTGCTGGCTAGACATTATCGGCTCGGCCAGTGCCGGCTTGAGCAATATCGGTGCGAAAGATTGCTCAATTGCAGCATCAAAATCTGGCGCGATTGCGCTGAAATGAAGCTCGGAAAGGTCTGGCTCAGACTGCACTTTTGCTGCGTGTGCTTGCTTTTCAAATGCAGGCGGTATTTCAAACGCACTCTCGAATGCCTGTGTGGCCTGAGTAGGCTCGTTATCAGCTTCTAAACTGTCGAATGCACCGCTCAAGCCTTGATACTGCAAATTACGGGTACTGTCTGCGCGCAGCAATGGCAATACGAATTCCGACTGGGTGATAGGGGCAACGGCAAGCGCACTAAGCTGCACACGGAGCAAGCTTAGGCTTGGTAACAGTAACAAACAAAAGCTCAGCCAGTTTCGCAAGAGCTGTGCGGAAAATGCGTTGGAAAGCAAAAGCAGTAGCGGCAATAACAGTAAAGTGGCGTCAAGAATATTGACCCAAATGCCGCGCTGCCAAAAAATTTGGCTAGCGCGCACGCTGCCTTCGGGGGCTTGCCAGAAGCGTGACTCCAATTCGCGTGCCAGGATATTCAGTCGCCGCGCTTGCGCCGCTTGAAAATACACCCACATCGGATAAGCCCAGCGTCGTCGATACAGCACCAGCCATGCGGTTGCTGCGGCGGCGCAGCCCAATGCTGCGGGCATGCCGCCGCCACGCAGTAACCAATAGCTTGGCAATGCTAGCCACAGCGCGCCGAGCAGTGCAAATTGCAGCATGGCGTATGCATTCAACGCCAAGCGCGCAGGCGAAAGTTGCGCTGCAACAGTGTCTCCTGCAGTCGTTTCGCCCATATTGGCCAGTGGTGAAATTGCCGCAGCCCAGGTGTGCGCCAGCCAAATCAGAGGTAACAACAGCGCTAAGGCCCAGGCCGGGCCATGCTGCGGCAAACTGATCAGCAGCACCGCGCCCGCTGCAGTGAGGAAAATAAAGGTAACGAGAATTACAATCGCACGCATTGAACCGTCTGAGCCGCCGATGTACAAATTGCACGCGGCCGCGAAAAAACGTGATTCTAGCCCATCGCTGCCAAATTCTTGTCAAGCGCACTACTTAAAAGGCAATATTCGCTTATGGATACGGATACCAGCAAAAGAGTCAGCTTGCCCTTTGGTGGCGACACCCGGGCGGATTTAAGCGCTGTGGTGTTGCAGCTGATTGCCGAATCGCGCTCGGATTTCGCGATTTATACGCGCGATTTGGATCCGCAGATCTTAAACACCAGCGCTGTCATAACTGCGTTACGCGCCTTAGCGTTACGGCCCTCCAATTCGGTGGCGGGTCAAATTCGAATATTGGTGCAAAACACGCAGCGCGCGGTCAACGATGGCCATCGCATAATAGAACTGAGTCGCCGCTTACCGGATGTCTTTAGTTTTCGCTGCCCGGTGGCTGAGGATCTGCAATACACCGGGGCGTTTTTTCTGAATGATCGCTTTGGCTATATCGAGCGCCGATTCGGCGATCGGTTGGAGTTTGTCGGCGATCAATACGGCATCGCCGAACATGCTCGGTTCAAACGCTATTTTGACGAAGTCTGGGAGCGCGCAGCGCCTGCGAGCGAACTGCGCAGGCTTTCGTTGTGAGCGGGCTTTGTATGGTGATGGTTACAGCCTAGAAATCACCGCATCCGTAAACTCAACGGTACCTGCCGAGCCCCCCAAATCACGGGTAAGCCGATCTTTCGCGGTCAAAGTGGCACGGATTGCAACACGCAGCCGTTGCGCTTGTTCGGGTTGTTCCAGGTAATCCAGCATTTGCGCCGCTGCCAGTAAGAGGGCGCTTGGATTTGCAACGCCTTTGCCCGCGATATCAGGTGCTGAGCCATGCACCGCTTCAAAAATTGCGCCATCAGTACCGATATTCGCGCCCGGTGCTAAACCTAAACCGCCGACTAAACCGGCACACAAATCCGACAAAATGTCGCCAAAAAGATTGGTGGTAACGATGACATCAAACTGGTGCGGGTTCATCACCAACTGCATGCAGGCATTATCGACAATCATCTCATTGCAGATAATTTCCGGATATTCCAGAGCAATCTCACGCGCGGTTTTTAAGAACAAACCAGACGTCGTCTTCATAATATTGGCTTTGTGTACGATGGTGACTTTCTTACGCCCCAATTTGCGCGCCAACTCAAACGCGTAACGCGCAATACGTGAGCATCCACGTTTACTGGTTTGAATTTGCGACGTCGCCGTCTCGCCATCACTGCTCAGCGTTTGCCCTTCGCTTCGATAGGCACCCTCGGTATTTTCCCGCACGGTAATTAAGTCGATGTTTTCGTAGCGGCTTTTGGTATTTGGGAATGATATTGCCGGACGGACGTTCGCATATAAATCAAACCGACGGCGCAGCTCTACGTTGATTGAGGCGAAACCTTCGCCGATCGGGGTTGCCAGCGGCCCTTTCAGTGCAACATGGTGCCGCGCGATTTTCTCTAGCGTTGCTTTTGGCAATAATTCACCGACGGACTCATATGCAGTGACGCCAGCCAACGCAAAGTCATAACTTAGGCCGCAATCCATTGCGTCTAAAACGCGCAGGCAAGCGTCAGTGATCTCGGGGCCGATGCCATCTCCGCGGATAACACAGATCGTTTTTTTCATTGAATTGGTCTCAAATTAACAGTTAGAATGCTTCTAGGCATTGGGATCACGCTTATTTTTAACGAACTTGACGCGTGATCCGGCTAGGCTTTATCGAATGTTAGCCATGTTTTGGGCGCCAAGCCTGAGTACCCGCAAAACCGGAGATTTACGATGCAAACCATCACCCACAATGTCAGCGCTAAAAAGTTGCGATTTAAGCGTTTGCGTGCGATTTGCATCCTTGCAATCAGCGCCATTGCGATTAGCGCGAGCGCAAGCGCCATTGAAAGCAATTTGCCGAAGGTTAGTGCGATTCCTGCAACGGTCATGGAAGGCGATAAATTCAGCTTGCTGTTAACTGGCACCAGCCCAGACGGCTGCGGCCTAGCACGCGATTCAGTCAAAATTACAGGCGAAGAAATCACCGTCGTTTTCATCCGTGCGGGTGGTTCCTTAGGCATTTGCACACAGGTGTTAACGCCGTTTAGTTTCCCCATTTCGGTATTTGATGCCGGCACTGCTGCGAAAGCGGGCACTTATAAAGTTCGGATAGAGCTAGCGCCAATCGAGCGCAATAGTCAAACGGTGAACAAGCTGTTGGCATTTGCGCTAGTGCCCGTCACGCCGTTTGGAAAACGCCCAATCCTGCCAGAAAGCGGCCAATGGAGTTACGAAGAAGGCGGTCCACATGCCACCAGTGGCAGCGGCGTCGGCTTTAATATCGAGCGCCAAGATCAAGTTTTGGTGAATATCAGCAGTTTGTATGGCGGCGATGGCAGCCCGGAGTGGTATATCAATTCGGGCACCTTAGTCGCCAACACGCTCAGCTCGGAATTATTCAGCGTAAATGGCGGCCAGAGCCTTTTTGGTGCCTATAAGCCGGTAAAAGAGGTTCAGTACAGCGGCAATGTGCATCTTGAGTTCAACTCGCCCGTGCATGGCACCGCTTGGTTCACCCAGCCGATTGATGAAGGACTAATTTCTGGACTTAAACTGATGCCCATTTCAATTGCGCGATTTAGTTTTGGCTTTGGTGTGGGCGCGCGCGCGCTGACAACGCGCTGGGCGCTAGTCGGTGAAGGTGCAAGCGCCATCCAAGGCAGCACGTTGCTGCTAGCCGATATCGCCAATCCCGGCAATACAGCTTGGCGCTATGTGTCCGGGGATTATCAATTAAATTGCGAACTGTACGCCGCACGCCCCGCGCTTTTGCCGAAAAGCTGTAGTTTGACCAAAAGTGGCGTCAGCGTCGCAAACTTTGATCAAATCGGCTACTCGCGCATGCGTGGTTCGGATGCTGCGGGGCTGTCCGTTAGTATGTTCCGCTTGGACTGATTAGTTTTTAGCCTTCGCAACCGCGCTGCTTGACGAGTTCCGGGTCATGCTCGACGCATTAGTCAAACAAAATACGTTGCCCGTTGGTAAAGGATTATCTACAACACTAATTGTTATAAGCTGCTAGTATCTATTGATTAGGTTCTCAATCGAGTGCAAGAGACCAGTCGCCTTGCTTGCAAGGTCCTCACCCTTGAGTGGGATAGCCAAGAATACTCGACGTATCACTACGCCGCCCCAGAGCAATCAGGGGCGCTTTAGTTTCCAGGCTCCACAATCGGCTTTTTGGTAAACGTGTTCGCAACAATCACTTTGAACCTAATTGGCTTTTTCCATTTTGGCGCGTCTGACCGCAGATACGCGCTTTCAACATGAACCCGCACATCTCCGGCGTCCTTAGTCCCCGAACGCCATGTACGGAAGTAAACAACATAGTCTTGCTTTACACCACTTTGATTGACGTACTCCACGGTGAAAAAATTGCTGTACGCGGTATGAAAGCACTTGCGCGATTCAAGGCTATCCAAAATCCCCGGCAACTGGTGCGAAAGATCATAGCGATCAACCGCAAAAACACGGCGCTCGCGTCCATCAGAAACGTTTTCACGCTCACCTAGTTCAGCCGCTCTGGTGAAACAATG
>JBBQBR010000088.1:0-7809 GCA_038317875.1 Lysobacterales bacterium | reverse complement strand
AACGTTGACGGAGCCGGGGTTAGCGCTTACCGATACCGAAGGCCCAACCCCTGCAGTTTTGACGCTTGCAACGCCAGTGAGCGGATCGATTGCCACGGCGCTTTCATTACTACTCGTTGTTAATTGCAATGGTTGGGTGGTGCCATTGAGTGTCCAGGTCTGCGCCGACACCGAACCCACCACAATGGCAGACCCAAGTATCGATAACATAAATTTGTTGTAGGTTTTCATAGAGAATCCTTTGTGTATCGGAACAGCTTTTACTAACTAAGATGAGTTCTTGCGAATTGGTTTACGTCAAAGCAATGCTTACGTCAAAGCAAACATGCAGCACCTGCTGCCGTGGATTGAAGTGTGCATCATGGCACAACTTTGGTCAAGCACAGATGTAAGCGGCATGTGTTCTTTCTCAGATTAGCCACGGTCGAGTTAACAGGCGGTTAAAGGTTCCCGGTGAAAAAACGTGCGTTCAGAAAATACCCATCCGCATTCGCGGTTGTCACTAAGTCGCCGCCAACACTTCACTTAATACTTTCGCTAAATCCTGAATTCTAAAAGGTTTGCGCAATACGCCATCAAAACCAAATTCTTGGTAATTTGCCATTGTTTCGCCTTCGGTATAGCCACTAGTCGCTATTGCACGTACTTTGGAATCTACCGCGCGCAAGAGTTTCAACGCCTCTGCCCCGCCAATACCGCCAGGAATAGTTTGATCCAAAATAACCGCGCTGAACGGCGCGCCTGATTGCAATGCGGCCTCGAGCGCATCGCGTGCCTGCAAACCATCCAATGCAGTTGTAGGCTCAAAGCCCAGGTGTATCAACGCTCTAGAAAGCATTTTCAAAATGCCCTCGTTGTCATCCATCACCAAAATGCGGCCACTTCCCTGCACCATAGGCAGCGCGTCACCAGATCGTTCAATCAAACGCTTCGGTACGGCAGGCAGCCATACGCTGAAAGTTGATCCACCGGCGCCGTTGTCATAGGTAATTAGGCCCTCATGCTTACGAACAATTGAAAACGCACTCGCTAAACCCAGTCCTGAGCCCTGCTCTTTACTTGTTACATAGGGTTGAAACAGCTTTTCGCGAATATGCGGGGGCACGCCAGGGCCTTTATCGATAACTTCAATTCGCACCATCGGGCCCGGTGCCAAACCCGCAATTTCAATTGTTCCGGCGGCAACATTGCTAATGCAAATTTGCATTTGACCGACACCGTTCATGGCCTGACTGGCGTTCAGCACCAGGTTTTGTAGCACTTGCTGTAGCTGGCCTGGATCAACTTCAACCGGCCAAACGCTCAGAGCAGACAGTACCCGGCATTCAACCGCGCTGCCGCGCAAGGTAAACGCGACGGCTTCACGAACCAACGCTTCTGTGTCTACCACTTGTTTGACAGGTGCCGAACCGCGCGAAAAAGTCAGCAGCTGTCGGGTCAGCGCCTGCGCACTGGAGGTTGCCGTCAACGCTTCACGAACTAGCTGGATCGCATCGCGGGAAAGCTCAGGCTGCGCCTCAAGCAAGGACAAACTCATGACAATCGAGGTCAGATAGTTATTGAAATCGTGTGCGATGCCGCCGGCAAGTTGCCCGACTGCTTCAAGGCGCGTCAAACGCTGCTGCGTCTGTTCCGCGTCTTTGAGCGCTACGGCTTGGCGACGTTGTTCAGTAACGTCGGAAAAAAAACCGAAATACAAGCAGCTTCCGTCTAACTGCGGTTCTGGTTGTGCGCGCCCCAAAAGCACCCGTGCTGGCGCGCCCGCTGGATTCAAGGTCAGTTCTTGATTCCATAGCTCGCGGCGATTTGCCGCTGCGTCTAAGCTGCGCAATACGCCCGGACGAACCACGAGCTCAACCGCATCCATCAAACCGGAAAAATCAGGCAATGGCGCGTCAGGTGCGAGTGACAGCAAGCGGCGAATGCCTTCACTCAAAAAATCGAGGTGATATTCACCCTCAGGCGTGCGTCGCAATTGAAAAATCGCGTCGGGTAAACCAGCCGTGAGTTGGCGCAATAACTGTTCGCTATCGCGCACCGCCTGCTCCATACGCCGCTGCCGCGTAATGTCTTGAAACAGCCCCGAAAGCCGGATCATCACGCCATTTTCGAACTCCGGATTAGCAACCGCGCGCACCCAAAGCACGCGGCCTTGCGGCGTAATCCGCAACAATTCCTGATCGAAACCTATGCCTTCATCTAAAGCGCGTGAGAGCGCCTTTTGCACCCGAACCTGCGATTCGCCGTCAAATAGCTCCAAGCCGAGCAAGGTATCCGGCACATAGCCTGTTGGCACCGCCAGCAATTCACTCGCTTCGTCGGTCCAAATTTGCTCTGCGGTGGCAGTATCGTAAGTCCACGCCGCAACGCGTGCCAAACGCAAACTGCGCCGCAATAGCGCGCGGTGCCCCTGAAGCTCAATTTCAGCTTGCTTTTGCTTGCCGATCGCAAACGTAACTCCCGCCAGTTCGATCGGGTAGCCCGTATCATCGCGCCGACTCACTTCGCCCCGGGTCAGCGTCCAAAGCCAACGCCCATCTTTGCGCTTTGCCCTAGCCTCGACTTCGATGTGATGACTCTGCCCGCGCCCAATCGCCTCCAGCTGCGCTTGATAGTTTGGAACATCCTCCGGGTGGACTAACTCAAGCCAACCGCGCGGCGAAATATCGCTGCCGCTATAGCCGAAGGCCTCAGCCAAGCGCCCATAAGAACGGGTCTGTAAGGTACGTAAATCCAAACGCCAAAGCGCCACTTGCCCCATTACCGCGGCTAATGCGGAGCCATCAAAACCACTGCTGCTCGGGCTAATGCTGCCGAAGCCTGGCAAGCCATCACGCCTGACCTCGGAAACCCGCACAGATCGCATCGCGCCGTCTAAAAACCGCATTTTGCCGGTGCGCAAAATTGTGTCATTGAGCGGCTGCGCAATTTCATCTTCGTCAAAACGCACCAAACTTGTGAGCGGTTGCCCCAAAAGCTGCATCGGGTCAATGCCACAAAAATCTAAAAGGCTGTCACTCACCCAGCGCAAAGTGCCATCACCGCCCAGCAAGTACAGCACCGGCGCACCTTCTCCGGGCAGCGTCGCGCCAAACTTATTTGATTTTTCAGTCATCCGGATTTCTCAGTCATATCGCTAGGATAACTGAGCGTTCGCGGCTACGGGTCAATTGTGATTCATTCTAAACAAGAATTTCGGTGAATCAGGTTTGCCTAAATGGGGCTCATGTTGAGCATAAGCGGGTGCAACCTAAGGGTGCATAAAGCTCGACCTCAGATACGCACATGCCAAACCATGCTGCGTTTAAGCAACGCTTGCGCTCCCAACAGCAGCTGAGGCTTAAAATGTTAAGAGAAATCAACTATTTACTCATATTTGGATTGATTGCGAACCCGATCTACGCACAAAGCGAAGCGTCCGTTGCAGGCTCGGTTAGTGGCATTAGTGAAGCAACCGGCGCTCTAATCGGCGGCGCAGTTGGTGCCGGTTCGGCATTAACTATAGGTGCCGTGGCACTAACAGCCAGTGCTGCCTACTTGACCGTCGTCAGCGCTGCTACCGGCGCGAGCGAGGCGGCAGAATATACGCTGGAAATACCGCTCGCGCTGGCCGAACGATTATCTAAGCGCGCAGGGGAAAAAATTGTGGCGACCAAAGACGTCAATGGCACCCGTTTAGATTGTGCCGATGATTTCGTCGCCTACATTCCCGCTATCGAAAGAACCGGCAGCAGCGGGCGCGAAGCGCTGTGATGTCGCTTTCTTTGCCGTGGAAAGACATCGCAATCGTTACCGCAGCATTCCTTGCAATTCTTGGCGCGCCCCACGTTTTTGCCGGCCAGCGCTGTGATGCGCAGATCGCCACGCCGCAGGCGAATATGCTGGCCGCCCACGCAGCTGCAAATGCGGTAGCGGAACTCACCGCCCGACAAAGGCCGATCGCTTTGATCGCTCGCATTGGTCAGGACTTAAGCGCCCACGGACTGCTCTACAGTCACGTGGGTTTCGTAATCGCCGATGGCGATAAGGCGCACCCGCTAGATTGGCACGTGACCCATTTACTGAATGACTGCGGCAGTGACCACGGCGCGCTGTATCGAGAGGGCATGCTCAATTTTTACCTTGATAGCCCGCTTAGCTACCAAAGCAAAATTGTTTTTTTGCAGCCTGAACTCGAGCAACAAGTGCTGCAAGCGTTAGCCGCACATCATGGTAAAGCGGTGTTTGAGCCGCGCTACAGCGTAATCGCCAAGCCTTATTCCAAAACACGACAAAATTCGACCGCATGGGTGCTCGAAGTCATCGCGGCTGCAAGCCACGATGGAACCGATTCGCGCACCGAAGCCAGCGCGATCTTGCGCACTCAGAACTATCAAGCAGACTTAATCCACATCGCATACAGCAAAAGAATTTTGGGCGGTTTAACCCGCGCAAACGTCGTATTTACCGACCACAGCCTGGGCACACGGCTATCGGGTAAATACCCGGTTAGCACCGTGCACTCAGTATTTCGCTATCTGCGAGAGAACAAGCTTGTCGAATCCGAGCTTACTTTGACAGCGACGGGTTTCGCGACAATTCCAGGGGAATGATCGTCTGACTTACAACTCAATTGCATTGGCGCACCGCTCGCTATTGATGCGGCCAGAATAAGGTTGAATTTTTCCACTGCGCGAAATCATAGCGGCCGATACTGAAACCGCCCTAGGCCGGATGATAGGTGCGCGGCTTGAATCCGTCACCCGGCAAGCGCACGAAACTGACCCGCTGCTTGACCGTAGTAAGCACTTGCCGGTCGGCGGCAATTTGCTGCACATCAGGGCCTTCACCGCACCGTTGAGTAGTGTCGAAGACTGGCGCAGTAACCTAAGCCCTGTTTCCAGTCTCCGCTCATCGAACCGGACCGGCAGTTTTCCCGCATCCGGCTCTCCGAGTTGATTCATTGCAACGCTCATCGACAGCCGTCATCGGCTAGTCATCTTCCATACGCCGTGGTCATCAAAAATTGCACGGTAACTTAGAATTAGAAGAGTTAAACGCAGCTGTGCACCGCGTTGACGCTAATGCGCGTTTGCGCCATATAAAACAAAACGTTGCCGCCACAAACCGGTTCACTTACCGGCGGGTTAAGCTTTAAGCCGGTGCCAGCACGATCTTGTGCGATACCAAGCGCGGTTGCGTCGTGTTTAAGCTTGAGGGCACTAAAAATCTTGCCAAAATCAGTCTGCGGGAAATCTTTAGGCAGCTGCAACGCAAACTGCGTTGGGCCAACACCAATCGATAGCAGCTCGTCAGTTACTCGAGAGGTGCCAGGATCTTGGGCCGCGCGAACCAACATCTCCACTGCCAATGTCGACGTGCATTCGGCGTGCGGATAGTGCTGTTTTAGCAAATGCGCGACTTCTGAGTCTTCGAAATGCGTCACAACATGGGCATTAGAGCCAGCAAGGTGTTGATTACGCAATACAGTTAAAGCAATTGCCAAGTTGTCCTGATCGTCATTGCCATAAATCAGCACACGACTGGCACCCACCAATCCAGCCCGCTTAAGTAATAAGCCGGAATGAAAAGAGTCGCCCCGCACAAAGCGCAATTTGTCAGGCAATGGATTTTCCATCTGTGCAATCACGCAAAGCACGATGCCCTGTTTAGCGGTATTTTGATCCTCCAGCAACAAATCAACAATGCGTTCGCTTGCTTCGCCGTACCAACCAACCAAGATGGTGTGGTCACAAAGTTCGTTATAGTCAAGTTTTCCCATAATTCCTCTGCGCCAATAATCAAAAATTGCGGCTGAAGATTTGCCTAAAACGGAGGCAAATAGTCCGATTCCACCAGGAATTAACCAAAGAGTAGCAACCCAGCGGCCTGCTTGTGTTTGCGGTGAAAAGTCACCATAACCGATCGTGGTAATGGTGACCATGTAGTAATAAGACCAAAGCTGCCAGTTGACTAATTTATCTTCGTGCGCGGCCAACATTAGCGTGTAGCTACTCAGACAATGCAACACCAAAACCAGGACGACAAAGCCCCAACTCAGACGCTTAAAGTGCCGTCCAAGCTGGCGAATTAGACTAGCGAAGATCATCATTTGCGTTGCTGTCTGCGTTTCGGGTCAGCGCATTATAGACGGTGCCGCTGAGGTAGGCACTTTCAACACCGTATTGCGGCGTCACACTTTCCGCAACACAAAAACCTTGCGCGCGAGAATCCAATATTGTCCACACATGCGCCACTGAGTTCTCCGATACGCGAAGGAAGACCAAAATTATACGGCACCGACAACCGGGCAACCACCCCCACAATCCCATTCAATTTCAAGCAGAACCCGTACTTCACTAAAACCCTCGCAAAACACGATACCTAGCTAACCAGCTATGATACGCCTGACTGGCATCGCCCGAGCCAAAGCGTGAAGACAGCATCTGCCCACGCGCATTCGTGCCTTCATCGCGGCGTAAGTAGCGCGTGGCGTTGGCGTTGGAGCTCAGATAAATCCGAGGTCAATTCCAGTGCATTCTGATTTTGATAGCACTCAAGCATCGGCAAACTTCGCGCATGACTCAACCCCGCCATCAACTTGTCGGTTCCGGCCGGCGGCATAGCCGCTCGGCGTTCGTTCGGTCTGACGGCAGTGCCGCCAAAACGACCGACCTCACCCCACTCAAGCGCAGTTTTTCCACCTGATTAGCCGCTGCGTGCGCCGGTCTTGGCTGTGTGGACGCGATTTTTACAGCAGTAAAGATTTTGAACATCGCAAGACGTGGCTAATCAAGCGCATTTTAGAACTGGGTGATATTTTCGCGACCGGGATTTACGCATTTGCGGTCATGAGCAATCACGTTCATGTCGTTTTGCGCATGCATCCGGCAACGGCAAACGCGTGGTCAGTGGCGGAAGTGGCGCATCGCTGGGTCAGATTATATCCAGCCACCAGCTTGGAACTATGCGCGCAAAAGCGGCCGATCAAATATTTTGGCTCTAGGTTGACTTTATTCGACTTCGTTCCCCCGCAGGTTTATGAAGTCATTAAGCGAACCCATCGCACGGCGCGCCAATGCGGAAGACAAAGTCACGGGTCGATTCTGGGAAGGCAGGTTTAAGAGCCAACTTTTAGTCAGCGAAAAATCTATTCTGGCGGCAATAACTTACGTCGATTTGAACCCAGTGCGCGCCGATATTGCCAAAGGCGTCAGCACCTCGAGCTACACCAGCGTAAAAACGCGGCATGATCAAATTCGTAAAAATGAAGCGCACGCGGGTCAATGTTTAGCACCGCTAGCAGGCGTGAAATCCTTCAACGTGCCACCGATGACTGAAGCCGAATATATTGATTTAGTTGACTTTACCGGCCGCGAACTGCACCCAGGAAAACGCGGCATGATCAAAGCAGACGAGCCAAAAGCGCTACTAAGGCTCGGATTGGACAAAGATCACTGGACGATGAAAGTGAAGGGCGTGGGCTCAAGCTATTGGCGCGTTGTCGGCAATTTGGAGGAATTGATCGAGAAAGCCAAGGAACTCAAGCAGCGCACGCTGTGTGATATTGGCTTTGCGCGGTTTTTGAAAAATATCTGAGATGCAAATGCAGGGTTGCTTTTGCCGCGATTGCGGCTGGCGGCGTTGGGTTTTGGAAAGTTTGGGGACTTTTTAGACTTGGATTATGTAAGGAATCGAATTATCTGGCGGCAGTTTTTAGGCTGCCGCTAGATTTTGGCTAAAGGTGGATGTCCGGCGCTGCCGCTTTGGCTAAAAGTGGATGTCCGGTGCTCGGTGCAGATTGGTGGGTTTTCGGAATGGTTTGTTCGG
>JBBQBR010000087.1:0-7846 GCA_038317875.1 Lysobacterales bacterium | reverse complement strand
CCATTAACCGAATTTGCGCCTGTGGATTTTCCATGCGCACGTCATCGGCAACAATTTCCCAGCGACGGAATGTTTCATACACGCCGGTGTTGCGGTTGATTGCAACCCGGGCCGCGATCTCGTCACCGCTGGTTTTTTTTGCCGCCGAAGCTAAAGCACTCTCAAGCGCCTCATAGACCACAGAACGTGAAACGCTCTTTTCATTGGCCATCGCTTCAACAACAAGAAGCATTTCTTTGCTCATGACAGGTTACTCGTAAGGAAATTACTCATAAAATACACTCCGAAAAACGTCGCGCAGGTGCTGCTTTGGCAGCACGATCAAACATACATGTGCTGTTTTGGTAGCACCGATGATAATTTTGTAAAAAGATCGTTGCCTGTTAACAGCAGCGGGTTAAACCAATACATTGGGGGACTACATTTTAATTGAATCAAGCTTCGTCCGCATCAACGTCAGCACCTTCAATCGGGCCATCGTCTGCATCCAATAACTTATCGCCAGGACGCGGCACATGTGGTTTTGTAAAATCAGGAATCACCTGCGCTTTGGATATTTCCGCGACACGTAACTGCACTGATTTCTTTTCAAATTCCAACGTAATTTCATCACCCGACACCGCAGTCAAAAACGCACGATAGCGTTTGCGGCCATCACGCGGCAAAAAGGTTTCAACTTTCACTTCCTCGCCCACAGCGCGCGCAAAATGCGATGCGGTCACCAACGGGCGCTCAAGCCCAGGTGATGAAACCTCCAAAGTGTAATCTTCAGAAATGAGATCAATTTCATCGAGTTTGTCACTGATCGCGCGCGAAACCTTGGCGCAATCCTCAACCCGAATGTGGCGCTCGGTCAGCTCAATATAGACGCGCAAAATGCTAGTGCCCCGGCTTTGCACCAACTCTAGCGACCAAAACTCATAGCCAAGCGCTTCTGCGATGGGGCGCAGGGCATTTTCTAGCTGTGTTTTGCGATCTGTTGTTTGCAAGGGCGTTCAAACTCAAAGGAAGGAAACAAAAAACTTTTAGTAAACGTGTTCGGTGTTTCAATCACGAAAAAAGGGCAATAAAAAAGGGCCAACCGGCCCTCGAACAATCTTAACTCGAAAAAAAAGGGCGCTAGGCCCATTTATTTCTTCTGTGAATCAGTTTGTGCTTCGTCAAAACGAAACCAGAACCAACCCAAAAGACGAGCGCTTCCGTGCGCTCCAAGCAGCGACATAAAATCTGGCGCTACCCTTTCGAAAACTTGTTGCAAATTCTAACGTTGGTAGCGGAGGCAGGATTTGAACCTACGACCTTCGGGTTATGAGCCAGACGAGCTGCCAGACTGCTCCACCCCGCACCGGTTAGAAAGCGACTATAGGGTGAGCCCAGCTTTTGCGCAAGCTTTAAGCTGGCGCATGCAAATTTCGCGCGTAAACTGTTGGTGTTGGTTCAGGCAGATAGTCGTGCGGTTTAGGCTGACTTACTGCCGCTTTCCTTAGTGATTGCGTAGAACCCTCAATTGTCGTCCCGGCGCAGGCCGGGATCCATTGGCTTTGCAAGTGATCCGTGTTCGGCGCAATATGTCGTAGGTTTCAAAATGGATCCCGGCCTGCGCCGGGATGACGGTGAGGGCTCAAGTCGCTTGCAGTGTTTGCAAAGCATGCGCGTGGACAATTTCAACACTCAATCACATTCACCGCCAAGCCGCCACGACTGGTTTCTTTGTATTTTTCCGCCATATCCTTACCTGTTTCGCGCATGGTTTTGATGACTTTATCGAGCGACACGCGGTGTTTGCCGTCGCCGCGCATCGCCAAGCGCTGGGCGTTGATGGCTTTAACCGCGCCCATCGCATTGCGCTCAATGCAGGGAATTTGCACTAGCCCGCCGATTGGATCGCACGTTAGGCCCAGATTGTGCTCCATACCAATTTCTGCGGCATTTTCCACCTGCATCACGTTTGCGCCCAACACAGCGGCCAAACCACCCGCCGCCATGGAACAGGCGACGCCGACTTCACCCTGGCAACCGACTTCTGCGCCGGAAATTGAGGCATTTTCTTTGTACAAAATGCCAATCGCACCGGCCGTCAATAAAAAATCATGCACGCGGGCATCGTCGGCGCCTGGGCAAAAGCGCGTGTAGTAGTGCAATACCGCCGGGATGATTCCGGCTGCGCCATTTGTCGGCGCGGTCACTACGCGCCCTGCTGCCGCGTTTTCTTCGTTTACCGCCAACGCGTACAAATTGACCCAGTCTAAAATGGTCAACGGATCACGCAGCGCCGCTTCTGGCCGGGATGCAAGTTCGCGCAACATTTCCGGCGCGCGCCTGCGCACTTTCAAGCCGCCCGGCAGCACGCCAGATGCGCGGGTGCCGCGCGCGACGCAGTCTTGCATCGCCTGCCAAATTTGCTGCAGGTGCGCGGTTACATAAGCGTCGTCGTGCCAGACATGTTCGTTCGCTCGCATGACTTGGGCAATGCTCAAATTTTCGGCTGCACAAATCGCCAGCAATTCATCGCCCGACGAAAACGGATAAGGCTGCTCGGTTCGGTCCGGCACGATTTTGTCTTCCGCTGCTTCGTCTTGATTGACAACAAAACCGCCGCCGACCGAATAGTAATCGCGCGTCGCCAGCACCACGTCGTTGGCGGCATAAGCGGTAAAGCGCATACAGTTGCTGTGATAGGGCAGTTTCTGGCGCTTGTTGAAGGCTAAATCGTATTTTTCATCGAAGGCAATCTCGTGCGTGCCCAGCACCATTAGCTTTTTTTCCGAACGTATCGCCTCTAGACGCGGCGCCATCATGTCTGGATCAATTTTGTCTGGCCAATTGCCTTCTAGCCCGAGCAAAATGGCCTTATCGGTGCCATGTCCACGGCCGGTATGGGCGAGCGAGCCGAACAGCTCGACGCGCACGCGCACAAGCTGACTCAACAGATTGCGCTCCAACAGCCAGCGCTCGCCAAAGCGTGCCGCCGCGCGCATCGGTCCTACGGTATGCGACGACGATGGGCCAATGCCAATTTTGAAGATGTCGAAAACGCTAACGGCCATATTGAATCGCTACCGATTGAGTGCAAGCGTGGGAGTTTGGATTAGGTGTTTTGCCATAGCAAGGCATCTAATCCAAACTTACAAAGTAAAAAGCACACAAGTGATGGCATGAAAATATCTGGAATACTGCTGCTAGACAAACCTGCGGGCATGAGTTCAAACGTAGCGTTACACAAAGCGCGTGCCATGATGGGCGCAAAAAAGGCCGGGCACGCGGGCACGCTGGATCCGCTCGCGACGGGCGCATTGCCACTGGCTTTCGGCGAAGCGACCAAAACCTGCACGTATATGTTGGAAGCCGATAAAAGTTATTCCACCCGTGCGCAACTGGGCATTCGTACCGATACCAGCGACGCCGACGGTGCCGTCATTGAAACGCGCGCGGTGCCGAAGTTTAATCGCATGCAAATAGAGGCGCTATTGACGCAGTTTCGCGGCACCATTTTGCAGCGTCCACCGATGTATTCCGCACTCAAGCATCAGGGCAAAGCGCTTTATTTGCTGGCGCGTCAGGGGATAGAAATTGAGCGCGCTGAGCGTACGGTGCAAATTCATCGCTTGGAATTGACCGATTTTGGCGAAGACTGGATAACGCTCGAAATTGTTTGCGGCACCGGCACTTATGTACGCTCTTTGGTTGAAGAAATCGGCGAGTTGCTGGGCTGCGGTGCCCACGTCAGCGCATTGCGCAGGCTTTGGGTGGTGCCCTTTGAAGGTATGCAAATGCACACGCTGGACGAACTTGGCGCGCTTAGTAAAGCCGAACGACGCGAGCTGCTATCGCCTAGCGATGCCGGCATCGTGCATTTGCCGATCGTTGTGATCAACGAAGCGCAAACCACGCGCTACTTGCAGGCGCAGCGCTTTCAGGTCGATGCACCGCCTGGCTTGTGCCGTGTTTATGGCGAAACGGCGGGGCTGCTCGCAATCGGCGAAGTATTTGAGGATCGCCGCTTAGGCGTGGTGCGGATGATGGCCGAAGTGGTGCAAATACCTAACCTTGAGCGCCGAGCTGCGGAAAAGGAGCTAGCCGCGCAGCGGAAGTTGCTTGAGGAAACTGGACTAGCTGAATAGTTAGAAACGTCGACGGCAAAAAATGTTGCGGTGCAGCAAAATTAGGTCTATGCTGCACCGCAACAAGACTCGAAAAGCCCTAGCCATAAATGCAGCGGCGGCTTAGAAGACTTGTCAGATTTCCAATTCTTTCTTCCATCAGTCTTTAGGAGTTTCCCCATGTTTGAACAAATGAGCAGCCAAGTCCTATCATTCAGCAAGCAATTCGCTGAGTCCGTAATCAAAGCTAACACCGTTGCTGTTGATCATTTCGAAAAAATCATTGATGTGCAGCTCAAGGGTTTTGAAGATCGTATGACCACGATGGCGGAATTGGTTGAATCCGCAGCGGTCGTCAAAAGCCCAGAAGAATTCCGCGCGTTCATGCCAAAAAGCATCTCCATGATCAAAACCGTTGCTGAGAAGAATGTTGCGCTAGGCCAAGAAATTGCTGGCATCACCACCCGCAGCACCGAAACCATGGTCAGCTTGGTCAAAGGTCAGTTTGACGTTGCTAACGACAGCATCGTCAAAGCCTCAAAAGTTGCGAACAAGAAGTAAACTGCTGCGCCAGTAAATTCTGGCAAGCAAACTCTGACGCGCAAAAGATGCGTTGAGCGAACACTATTAAACCGCAGCTTGGGAAACCAACTGCGGTTTTTTTGTCTGCGTGGCACACTCAGTTTCCATTACCAACACATTTGGCATACAGCACATATTGCTTAGAACGACTATGCTTCGCCGCAAATTAATTAGGCGAACACCAATGTCAAAATCATTCAACCCGCTTTCCAAACTTTGCATCGCCATCGCCCTGAGCTGTATCGGCGTTACTCAGGCCTACGCCGTCGAGGGGATGTGGCAGCCACAACAATTGCAGGAATTGGCCGACGATGTGCGCGCTAAAGGACTTGAGTTAGATCCAAAAACCTTGGGAAATTTGGATGCATTTCCGCTCAACGCGGTCGTCGGCCTAGGTTTCTGCACTGCCTCTTTCGTAAGCCCGATGGGGTTGGTGGTAACTAATCACCATTGCGCCTATGGCACGATTCAATTCAATAGCAAACCAGAACGCAATTTACTGAAGGATGGCTTCTTAGCTAGGACTATTGGTGAGGAATTGCCTGGCGAACCGACTTTACGCGTCTATGTCACCGAATCAATTACCGATGTCAGCGCGCAGATTCGCAAAAATTTGCCAACCAATGGTCGCAAAGCTTTTGACACCATCGACGCGCGGCAAAAGGCGTTGGTCGCTGCTTGCGAAAAAGGCGGCGGCTACCGCTGCGACGTCTATGTATTTCACGGCGGCAGTAAGTATTCCTTAGTCAAACAAATGGAAATTCGCGACGTACGCTTGGTCTATAACCCGGCGGAAGCGATTGGAAAATTTGGCGGCGATACGGATAACTGGATTTGGCCACGCCATACCGCCGATTTCAGCTTTCTACGCGCTTACGTTGGTTCCGATGCAAAACCAGCGGACTACTCAAACAGCAACGTCCCGTACCGCCCAAAATCTTATTTAAAGGTGTCTGCGAAGGGCGTTTCAGACAAAGATTTCGTAATGATCGCCGGCTACCCTGGGCGCACGAACCGCTACCGATTGGCAGAGGAACTGGGTGATGCGGAAAGTTTCACCTATCCCACACTCATTTCACGATACGAAAAAGTGCTTTCGATTATCGCCACGCAAACGGCAAACAGCCCGGACGCAGCAATCAAGTACGCATCTACAGTTGCAAGTTTAAATAACGGTCTAAAAAACTTTGAGGGCAATCGCGATGGCTTTGCGGGTCTGCCCGTAGTTGCGCAAAAGACGGCTGAAGAACAGACCATCGCCACGTGGGCCAAGAAAAACTCGCCCGCAGGTGAGCAAGGTTATGCCGGTTTGCAGGCTTTGCTCAAGGACGCGCGCGCCGTACGAAATCGAGATCAAATTCTTGCGCTGATGAATCAAAGTGGTTTGTACACGGCGGCGCGGGATCTTTACCGACACAGTATTGAGCGCGAAAAAGCGGATGCAAGCCGCGAGTATGGCTTTCAGGAACGCGATGAGATTCGTATTGAAGGAAGATTGCGCACGCTAGAAAAGCGGTGGGATGCAAAGGTTGATCGCGCACTTTCTGAGTATTTGTGGTCTAGCTATGCCGCATTGCCAGCTGCTGAGCGTTTGCCGGAACTGGATGCTTGGCTGGGCGAACCGCCGCAGCTTGCAGCTAAGTTGGATGCATTGTTTGCGGAGACAAAATTGGGAAACACCGACGAGCGGCTACGCTTGTTTAAAGCGGATCGCAAGACCATTGAAAGCTCAAATGACCCCGCGCTCAAAATGGCCGTGGCGTTCTTGCCTGCGCTATTAAAAATCGAAAATCAAAACAAAACGCGGCTGGGAAATGAATCACGCCTGCGTCCGCTTTGGATGGACGCACGCATTGCCTACGCCGCATCTCTTGGCAAACCACTTTATCCTGATGCAAACAACAGCCTACGCGTCACTTACGGTAATGTGATGGGCTACAGTGCGCGCGACGCGATTAGCTATGCCCCGTTCACTAACCTGGAAGGCATTGTTGAGAAACACACCGGCAAAGGTGAGTTTGACGCAACGCAAAAACAGCTAGAAGCAATAAAAGCGAAACGTTTCGGCAGTTACGCGGTTAACGGCAGCGTGCCGGTCAATTTTTTGAGCGATTTGGACATCACTGGCGGTAATTCCGGGTCGCCAACGATGAATGGTAAAGGCGAATTAGTCGGCTTAGCTTTTGATGGCAACTATGAAGCGATAAGCTCTGGATGGGTTTACAACCCCAAACTGACCCGCACCATTCATGTCGATTCACGCTATATGCTATGGCTAATGCAGGAAGTTGACGGTGCCGACAATTTGCTGAAAGAAATGGTGATCGCAAAGTAAGCGCAATAAAAGTTAGGCAACAAAAAATTAAGCCCTGCAAACTGCATACAGTACGAATAAAAACGTACTGTAACTATTGGCACAAAACCCTTGCGGCAATTGCCTATTGTGCGTATGCTCACACTAAGTTACAGTGAGGAGGGGCTAATCCAGCGCACAATACACACGCGGAACAGTAATACTAGTCTAAATAATATTATTATTGTGTGATTAACGTCCTGGTAAAGGCAACTAAAGTATGAGTGACAAAGTACGTACGGCGCTTGCGGCCGCTGTGGTTCGAGTATTGCGCCCGTTGGTGCGTGCGGTGCTGCGCAGTGGCATGTCCTACAAAGCGTTTAACGACCTAGTGAAATGGGTATACGTTGACGTTTCAATGAAGGAGTTCACCATTCCTGGGCGTAAGAACTCCAAAAGTCGCGTGGCGGTATTGACAGGCTTAACCCGTCGGGAAGTGGATCGTTTAGTACGAATGCCTGAGCCCAAAGAAGGTACCCCGGAGCGCTATAACCGCGCAGCACGCGTGCTTTCAGGTTGGGCAGAAGACCCGAAATTTCGTAACAGTGATGATCAGCCAGCAATCCTACTTATCGAAGGAGAATCCGGCTTTACCGAACTAGTGCGTATGTATTCCGGCAATCAGCCCTATCGCGCGGTGCTGGATGAGTTGGTACGTGTGGGTTCCGTGGAGCGCGTAGATGCCGATCACGTCAAGTTAGTAAAGGCCTATTACGAACCCGTGAGCGGTAAGCAAGAAGAAGAGAAACTTAATATTTTGGGCATCGCAACTGGCGATTTGTTGGAAACCATTGCTCACAACATCCGCAAA
>JBBQBR010000086.1:0-7873 GCA_038317875.1 Lysobacterales bacterium | reverse complement strand
AATGACGCGTTCGATGAAAATATTACCCGTGTAGCTTGCCGCGCCACCCACGCTCATCCCGGCGCCCGAATTATCCGTACTCAGGCCATCACGGATGCTCAAATTTTGTATAACAATTTCACCATTCGTAGCTGGGCTTGGCGAAAACCGGAGAACTGGGCGCACCCCCGAACCGGTTAATACAGTCAGACTTGCATCATTAACACGTTGTGCGCAGGGTGTACCCAACACGGTTTGAAAACCACCTTCCACAATGATCGATTTGCTGGTCGCAGTTGAATACACAAAGGCGACTGAGCCACTGGCTACACTGTAGCTGCCCTGGCTTATCTGAATTACGTCATCTTCCGAGTTGCTGCCTGCGGCTTCAAAAGCCTGGCTCAGCTGTGCGCTAGTGGCGACACAGAAATTTGCTGCATGAACAGCGCTGAAACTGGAGCTGAGCACAGCTAAAGTGATAATACGTTGGAGCGTTTTCATTGTAATTCCGAACTTGCACCGCAAAATAGCGGCATGCAGGTAAAACGCTAAGCTCGACAAAAACGCACAGGACATCACTAGTGTTAAATTTTTTTATAGTACCAAACCGTTACCGCTGCCGAAAATCCAACGACTTCGTGCGTGGTTTATTACTCGCCAATCTATTGCTGACTAGCCAAGAGTAGGCCATAGTCGTTGATCGCTTGGATATTCACGCTTTAAGGAAAGCGCTGCTGCAATTTACTAACGAGCCACTTGGCACCGGCAACAACGTTTAGTCGCTCCGCCAATATTTTTGCTGCAAGCAACAAATTGCGCGGCACGATTTTGCTTTTCGGGTATTGCTTGCAAAAACCCTGCAGCACACCAATCGCTAATTTCGGCTCAACAGTACTCAATGCGGTTGCCAAAGTTGCAAATTCTTCTGGCACGCGCGGCGTAAAGGTCGCATCCAGCGTCACGCATTCTTTATAAATTGCGATTGCCTCTGGCATTTTTTCCTGAGCAAGCAACACACTCAGCCAAGTTGCGCCATGTTCAAGCAGGCCCGCAGTATCTTGGTTGAGCTTCAAAATTTTCCGATAGCGCTCGTGCACCATCGCAGTAGCACCACGCGCACCGATAAGTGCACGAAGCTGCGCGCCGGCCTCTAGCAGCTTACCTTGCACAACCAGGGCTTCGCAGGTATCGATCACCGATTGATCGGGGTCGAGCTTGATATGGGTGCGCGGCAATTCCTTTTGCTTGGGCACCAGTTGAAACCCGAGCGCATCATGAAATTGGTAGACCAAATAGCCTAGTAGATAAAAGCTCATCACCGAAAAATAAAAACTAACCGCACTGGTCAGCAAAACCACAATCGGGCCCCACAGAAACGTCAACAAATTATTCAAATAGAATTTGCTGAAAACAAAGCAGATGCTGAGTAAAACCACAGCCACATAGGGCCAACCGATGCGCATAATCGCATCCAGCCAGCGCAATGGATTGATTGAGCTTATGACCGAACCCTCAATCGCGACCATGATGCACGCTGCTGGATAACCAATCACCAGCAACAGCACAACGCCAATGGCGATTGGCATCGGCGCATACAATGACGCAACCAGACCTATGGCAAACATGCCGACAAATAGCCATATTTGCTGCCAACCTTGGTTTTCATCCACCACCGTCACGTGTTCGGGCGCTTCATCCGTGTTGCCGCGCGCGGTGTGCATCAGCACTTCCGCGCCATATTTGTAGACGTAGGAAATTACGGCTAAGTCAAAAAAAATGCGAAATGGCCCAAACGGCAAATACGCCACCAGTAATGACAGCAGCGAGCCAATGCCGATCACCATCAACGCCGCTGGCTTGGCTGGATAGCGCCACACATCGTTTAACTTGAACCAAAAAGGTTGAATTTCAGAATGTTCGTTATGCGCGTCGTTTGACATTTTTAGGCTTTAGCAGTTTTAGCGGGCTACTGATGATTTAGTTTGAGTATGTCGTCAGGAATGGCTGCATTAAAGCAAAATTTGCGCCCGCGATTGCGCTTGCGAATAGCGCGCCAAAAAAATCCCGGGTTTCACCGGGATCAATTTAAACTCTTGAGGCAGCGACTTTTCTAACTATGCCGCCAACAGCAATCCATTCAAGCGCTTCACAAACCCGCTTGGATCTTCCAATTGCCCGCCTTCGCTGAGCACAGCTTGCTCGAACAATAAGTTTGCCAAATCGTCAAACTTCGCGGAATCGGTCGTTTCAGCAAGTTTTTTCACCAGCGGGTGATCCGCATTGACTTCTAATGCAGCTTTACCACTATGCACCGGCTGACCGGCGGCTTTCAATACGCGTTGCAAATGCAGCGCCTGTTCGTATTGATCGACCACCAAACACGCGGCAGATTCACTCAAACGCTTAGAACCGCGCACAATTTTAACTTTGTCGCCCAATGCTTTGGTAATGCGCTCGGCCAAGTCTGTCGGCAACGCGGCATGCGTCACCTCAGCAACACCATCAAGCGTTGCGATATTGGCTAGATCAATCTCGCCTTTCGCCACGCTTAGCACTTTCTTGCCTGCATATTCGTTTAGGTAACCCATAACCCATTCGTCAATGCGCTCGTGCATAAGGAGTACTTCGACGCCTTTGGCCTTAAGTGCTTCCAAATGCGGCGAGTTCTTTGCCGCCAAGAGAGACTCAGCAGTGATGTAGTAAATCGCGTCCTGCCCAACTTTCATGCGTGCGATATAGGCATCGAGGCTCGTCATATCCTCGGATGCGGTCGTCGCAAAACGCATGAGTTTGGCGATGCGCTCACGGTTCGCATAATCTTCCGACAAGCCTTCTTTGAGCACGCCACCAAAGTGCTTGAAGAATTCCAAATACTTGGTGCTGTCCTCGTCAGAAGCCAGTTTATCCATCATATCCAACACCCGTTTGACGCAACTGGCGCGTATCGCCTGGGTCAGCTTATTGTCCTGCAGCAATTCGCGGCTGACGTTAAGCGGTAAATCATCCGAGTCCACCACGCCGCGCACGAAGCGCAGATAGCTCGGCAGCAGTTGTTCGGCCGCGTCCATAATGAAAACGCGCTTGACGTAGAGCTTCAAGCCACGACGCTCGTCGCGGTTGCCAAACATCATATCCATTGGCGGTTTCGAGGGCAGATACAGCAGGCTGGTGTAGCTTTGCGCGCCTTCTACTTTGTTGTGTGCCCAGCTCAACGCGTCGCCCGCGCCGTGCTCTAAGCTGCCAAAAAAGCTTTGATAGTCTTCGTCTTTCAGCTCTGATTTCGGGCGAGTCCAAAGCGCACTCGCTTTGTTGACGGCGCTAAAGGCATAAGTTTCAGGCTTTGCTTCAGCGGCTTCATCTGCTTCCTCCGCATCGTCAGAGGCCGAGTGGTTTTCGACCGGCTTTTTCAACTTAATCGGGAAAGCGATGTGATCAGAATACTTTCCGACCAAGCTTTCCAAACGCCATGTGCGGGCGAATTCTTCTTCGCCGTCTTTGAGCGTCAGCACAATTTCGGTTCCGCGACTCGCCGCATGCGCAGGCTGCACGGAATATTCCCCGGTGCCTTCGCTAGTCCAAGTCCATGATTCATCGGAACCCGCCTTGCGCGAGGTGACGCTCATTGATTTGGCAACAATGAAGCCAGAATAGAAACCTACGCCAAATTGACCGATTAAATTAGCGTCAGTTTTTTGCTCTGCGCTCAAATTTTCCAAAAATTGCTTGGTGCCAGAGCGCGCAATCGTGCCTAAGTTTGAGATCAGCTCGTCGTGCGTCATGCCGATACCGTTGTCACGAATCGTTAAGGTCTTTGCGGCTTCGTCACCCTCGATCTCGATCCGATAATCGGTATCGCCAGCAATAAGTTCAGGATCGGTCAAACTGGCAAAACGGAGTTTATCAAGCGCGTCTGAGCCATTGGAGATCAGCTCGCGCAGGAAAATTTCTTTATTTGAGTACAACGAGTGAATCACCAATTGCAGCACGCGCTGCACTTCGGCTTGAAACTGATGCGTTTGCTTTGCGGGCTCGGCTGATGCGGTTGTTTGCGCGGCGTCAGACATGATGGACGTTAACCTTGTTAAGTTGCTGAAGCTTTCCAAGGTTGGGTTTAGCCGCAGTTTTTCAAGTGCGGGGCCTGCTTAAACGGCGTTATGCCACTGCCGCTGAGCTCATCCGGCCAAACGCGCTATTTTCGACGCGAATGTGCGCACCTATACTTTGCGTGCGCGCAAGTGCGGCTTCCGTGATTAGCCTAGCGACCAAAAGCTGATCCAACGCTTTGGAGCCACTCAAACAGCGCTTTTCTAACAGCTGCAGTTGATCTAGCGCGTTGTTTAAGCCATCGGTGCTGCGCTGTATGCCTACGAAACCCCACATGAGCGTGCGCAAACGGTTGTAAATCAGGCTCTCGCTGACCGGGGCTACGCTGACCCGGCGAATCGGCACTGAGCCATCATCAGCCAAGGTTTGGTTCGACGTTCCCTGACGCGCCAAACGCTCGCCTAACGTTCGCCCAAAACTCAACGCTTCAAGCAACGCATTTCCGCCTAAACGATTGGCACCATGCACGCCGGTACAGGCGACTTCACCGACCGCAAACAAACCGGGCAAGGACGTCGAACTGTGCATATCCACTTTCACGCCACCCATATGAAAGTGCGCGGCGGGCATAACCGGGATCAAATCAAACCGTGGATCAATGCCGCGTGTGTGGCAGGCGGCAAATGCGGTTGGAAAGCGCACGCGAATTACATCACCTAACTGGCGCGCATCCAAATAGACTTCGTGACCCTGCTCCATTTGCGTAAAAACCGCGCGTGCCGCGACATCATTCGGGGCAAGCTCGGCGTGTTCATGCACCGATGCCATGAAACGCACCCCCGCATTGTTTACCAAGCGGGCACCTGCACCCCGCAGCGCCTCAGTAATGAGCGGCAGTTGATCGACATCCCCCGCTGCTCGGTTTGCCAGCGCTGTGGGGTGAAATTGCATGAATTCCATGTCACTCAACACCGCACCTGCGGCGTGCGCCAACGCAATCCCACCACCGGTCGCTTCCACGGGGGTGCTGGTGTGGCGATAGAGTTGCCCAAGCCCACCTGTTGCTAACACCACGTTTTGCGCGTACAGCTCAAATTGCTCACCACGTTTGGTACGTGCATGCGCACCCACCACTTTTCCCTGCATCTTGATTAAGCGTTCAACTTCAGTGAACTCGAACACCTCAATATTCCGTGAGTTTGAAACCGCATCACGCAAGGCCCGCATAATTTCGGCACCGGTCGCATCACCGCCTGCATGTAAAATACGTGCGACACCATGTGCGGCCGCGCGCGAAAGTAACGCGCCCTGCACAGCTCGATCCCACTGCACACCGTAACCGCTTAGCCAAGAAACCACGTCAGGTGCGTCTTCAACCATCCAGCGCACCGCCATTTTGTTGCCAGCCCGCGAGCCACCAGCTAGGGTTTCCGCCGCATGTTGAATGGTTGAATCGGCATTAGAAAGGGAGGCAGCGATTCCGCTTTGCGCCCAGCAGCTGGAGCCATCCAAGCCAAATACACCCTTACACAGGACGGCAACGCGCAGACCTTTGGCAGCCAACGCCGTGCTTAAACCGGCGGCCCCGGTGCCTATAATGATTAGATCGTAGCGTTCAGCCATTTCGTGCTCGCTGTGCGTCAGTTTCTGACATTGTGCATCACTAATTGACGACAAAAATGTGGACTAGGCAACAGTTTTACATCTTCAATTAGGTTAAGTCGAGTAAATCGCGCCCAAATCGAGATAAAAGCGCTGTCGGTGCCAAAACTTGCTCAGAAGCCGCAAGCACCAGGGAATTGGAATGGTGTGATACTAGCGCGCATGAACCTACTCGACCAAATTAAAGCTGCACAAGGTAGTCGCGGGCGTTTAGAAGCGATTTTTCTAAACCTTGCCGCAAACGCAGACCCTCTGCCCGCTGCACTTGCGCCACTCGCGCAGGCGCTTTTAGCCTGCGGCGCGTTCGCGCAAGTTCTAGACCTTGCCGAACTTGCCGCAAGTCATGGGCCGATTGAGCCCGCTCTGTCGGCGTTTGCAGGTACGGCCGCCGCTAATCTGGGCTTAGCGCAGCAAGCGATTGAGCGCCTACGCGCTGCTGCTGCGGCGCTGGGTGACGAGAGCCCAGCGACGCTCAAAGAGGAGGTTTTTGGCACACTTGGCCGGCTTTATAAACAGCGCGCAATAGAACGTGAGGGCGCGCGCGAGCGAGCACATGACTTCGAGCTTAGCCTCAAAGCATACCGGGAGGCTTATCGAGTATCGAGTGGCATTTGGAGTGGCGTAAACGTAGCAACTTTAAGCCTGTTGCTAGATCGTAAAGTCGAGGCGCAAAGCTTGGCACGAACGTTAAGCGCGCAAATTGACACGCAATCGGTGCTAGCCGACGAGACGCTGGTACAAAAACAGTGGCGCCATGCTGTGCGCGGCGAGGCTGCGCTGCTGCAGAATGATTTGGGAACCGCAGCCGAACACTATGCGATCGCTGCGGGCATCGCGCAAGATGCCTTTCGCTTTGGTGAAGCCACCGCCATGCGCCGCCAAGCGCGCCTGATTTTGCAGGCTCAGCGACGTAGCCTATATTTGGCGGACTTATGGATGCCAACGCCCATGGTGGTGACTTTCACGGGCCACCGACTAGACCAAGCCGACGCTAAAGCGGAGGCACGTTTCCCAATCAGCAGCCTAGCCTTGGTAAGACAACGGCTACAAGAGCGTTTAAACAACCGCCAAATTCGCGTTGCATTTTGTTCGCTTTCTGAAGGCGCAGATATCCTGTTTGCCCAAGCGGCACTGGAAGCAGGGCTGGAGTTGAACATTGTGCTGCCCAACGACCGAACGGCGCTAAAAAATGCATGGCAGGATCAGGGCTTAGGCAGCTACGCGGACGCCATCGAACCCATACTTGCCTGCGCGAGCAAGGTCTATGAGCTCGCGCCCGAGGGGCCGACCGGAACCGCAATTGACTACCTGTACGCGAATGAAATTTTACTCGGCTCAGCGATCTTGCGCGCGCAAGAGTGCGAGGGAAATTTGCGCGGGCTGGCCGTTTGGGACCGCTTACCCGCGCGCGGTATGGGTGGCACCGCGACCATGGTGGCCGAAATGTTGGCACTGGGATTAGCCGTCGAAATCATTGATCCGCTCGATGCCAATCTGCGGCAAATGCAGGGCACGCTGGCGCTGCGCGGTTTAGCGCGATCCGAAGTTGCGCCCTGCGGCCATCAAATGCGTGCGCTTCTGTTCGGTGATTTTGTCGGTTTTAGCAAACTGAGTACGCTCGGTACCATTGAATTTGCCGAGCGTGTGCTACCTGCGTTAGCAAAGGTAATCGATCACTTTGAAGCGGCTGGCAAGCCCATTGCGGTGCGCAACACCTGGGGTGACGGGCTTTTTTTAGTGCTTGAAGATGCGCTTGATGCGGCGTTGCTGGCGCTTGAAATTCAGGCCTTTGTATCGACACTCGCACCCGATTTGCGCTTTCCGCTCAAGATGCGCGTGGCCCTGCACTATGCGCCTGTTTTGTTGATGACCGACGCCATTAGCCGTCGCCCAAATGCAGTCGGCCCAGGTGTTTCCCGTGCCGCTCGTTTAGAGCCGGCTACGGCGCCCGGGTCAGTGTACGCAAGTGAAGCATTGGCGACTCAACTAGCACTTTGTCGCTACCCGAATACTCCTCGCTATAGCTTTCTGAAGCACCTCCCTTGGGCGAAGGGTTACGGCGTTTATCCAACTTATTTGATTGAAAACCATGCGGGTAAGCCTTAGACGACTCGAGCGCGCACAAAAAAGCCGGGGCTAAGCCCGGCCTTTTCATTTTGTTTCTAGAAACCTTTTCATTTTGTTTCTA
>JBBQBR010000085.1:0-7893 GCA_038317875.1 Lysobacterales bacterium | reverse complement strand
CCGTGCACCTGTTGCGGGTTTAGCGCCTGGACGAGTGCCGCTTTTGGCAGTCCGTGCCGTACTAGGCCGTGCAGTCGTCGGCCGGGTACTTGCGGCTTTGGCAAAGGTGCGGGCGGGCGGGGCGTCGCTCCAAACGCGCTTGACGCGTGCGGGTTTGACCTCACCTGATGCACCCGGCGCGCGTTCGCTGCTGCGCGCGGGGCGGGCGTCGGTCCAGGTTTGCGCAGGTTTGCTTAAGCGTGCTTCACCCCAGGCATTGCGCACTCGCGCGATTGGCGCATCGCCGCTTTTGGCTCGATCTGCACTGGGCGCTCGCTTCGTTTCCCAAACGCGACCGGAGCCTATGCGCGCGTCGCCTGTGCGTGGCGCGCGTGGCTTGCTCGAGGGTGCATTGCCGCGTACCGTGGTTCTGGAAGTGGTTTTGGCAGCCGCTCTGGTCACTGGCCCGTCGCCACGTGTTTTGCGTGGCAGGGTGGTGGCGCCTGGGCGCGGCCCACGGGTAAATACTTGTTTGGCTTCAACGCGTTTGGGTGCGGCGGCACCGGCACGCAATTGCACCAATTCGGCGTCCGTCAAATTGCGCCAACGGCCCAACTTAATGTGCCCCAATTCCACATTCATGATTCGCACGCGGGTCAATTTGAGTACTTGGTAGTTAAACGCTTCCGCCATTTTACGAATTTGCCGGTTCATGCCTTCGGTTAGCACGATACCGAAAGTCATCGCCGAAACTTTGTAGGTTCTGCACGGTTTGGTGGTGCGCCGCAAGATGCGCACGCCGGTTGCCATGCCGGTTAAAAACGCCGCGCTAATCTTGTGGTCAACCGTGACTAGGTATTCTTTTTCGTGATTGTGCTCGGCGCGCAAGATTTTGTTGACGATATCGCCATCGTTGGTCAATAAAATCAGCCCGTCAGAATCTTTGTCCAGCCGGCCAATCGGGAAAATTCGCTCGTGGTGGCCAACGAAATCAATGATATTGCCATCCACGCGGGTGTCGGTAGTGCATTCGACGTCGATTGGCTTATTTAGCGCAATGTAGACGCGTTTGGGGATTTTGAAGGCAGCGATCAATTCACCGTCGACGCGCACTTCATCCTTATCATCGACATAAGCGCCGACATCGACGATTTCATCGTTCACCGTTATGCGGCCGGACTCGATCCACAAATCAGCGTCGCGGCGGCTGCAGATGCCACGCTCAGCAACAAATTTATTGAGCCGCAAGCGTTGAGTGTAAAGCGCATTCTTGCCCGCATCATCTTGCCCCGTTATTTCTTCGTCGTCGTCGAAATCACTCATGTCGCCCGCATCCTTGCTGATATTTCTTAACATTATCAAGGTGCACGGCTTAACGTATGCGTGTAAAAAATCAAATGTTAGGGTTGCTTTGGTGAAAACAACGCTTTGCACACACATAGCTTCGCGCCATACTTAAGGCTTGCCGCCGAAAAATGTGGCCCGTCATGCCGCTGAAAATGCGGCTACTAATTCGCTATCTTGGAATCAAAGCAAGCGCATGAGCTCCTATATTGAAGTCCCGGCCGGGCAGTTTATTTTTCGCGAAGGCGATCCAGGTAACGAAATGTTTATCATCGAGGCCGGTTCGATTGAGATTTTGCGCGCAGTGCGTGGCGCGACGCCGCTAGCGGTATTGGAACCCGGTGATTTTTTTGGCGAAATGGCGGTTCTGGAAGATCAGCCTCGTTTTGCTTCAGCGCGGGCGAAAGAAACCTGCCGCCTGTTGCGTGTTGATCGCTCTGCATTCGCGCAATTGGTACAAGATAATTTTGAAATCGCGGTGCGAATCATGCGTAAGTTGGTCATGCGTTTGCGCCGCACCGAGCAAAGCTTGCAAACTGCCAGCACAGAATTGAACGACATTAAGCGGCGTTTGAGTTCTCAGGCGGTTGATGCGCAAACCTTCAAAGCGCAGTTACCGGAAGTGCCGGTGGTGCAAGAGCTGTTATTAAAGCTGGTGCATGCAGGCGGCGCCGAATTTGCGATTTCAAGTAATTTGAAAGAATCTTTAGTCGGCCGCCCGGATCCAGTGACCGGCGTGGTGCCTGAAATCAACTTAGGTATGTTGGATGAAAAGCGAACGTTGAGTCGACGGCACGCAAAAATACTCGTCGAGGGCCGTCTCGCCTTCGTTCGCGAAGAAGTCGGAACCTCCAATGGCACCTTCCTCAATGAACACAAGTTGCGCACCGGTGTGCCAATCCAAATCAATCCTAAAGATGTGCTGCGTTTTGGCGCAATAGAATTGACGGTAACAGCCGCTTAACCGCATTTCAGTTTGCATCAGCTAGGGGTTCGCAGCACGATTGTTGCGTGTCCACACCATAATCAGCCTTCGCCCAGGAAAAAAGCCTATGAACACCACACCCATCGTTGACTTTAACGATTTAGACCTTTCCGTACTGGACGAATTGGCTGATCTGCAGGCGCGCCGGACGCAAATTGTTGGTCGTCTGACGCAAATGGACGAGCGTCGCGGCGATGTTGCGCCAGCGGTGTATCTGCGTGTTCGCGCGGATTATGAGCAACAGCGCAGGAAGCTTGAAATGGAAGAATTGCCGCTCAAGCAAAATGCCCGGAATATTTATGCGCGGGTTCGTGATCGTATTGATGCCTTGGAACGCGAAGAAAGCGATGCACGCTTAAACTTACAAGAGCTTGAGTTTCGTCATTCGCTAGGGGAGTTCGACAAGCCGCAATTCAATGTGCGTAAAGCCGAAATCGATTCCGGAATTAATGCGCGCGCTGCTGATTTTGCCCATGCCAAGCAAATCCGCGAACGGTTCTTAGCTATTTTTGGTAGCGAGGCGGAACTGTCTGAGCCGCAAGACGACGCGGGCGTCACTGCCGAGACCGTAATGGTTTCCCCCGCTGACATTCTGGCCTTGCAGCAAGCGCCGCGTCCGTCGCCTTCGGTTATTCAGCAAGCATCCGCGTCGCCGCAGTTCCCAGGCATGCCGCCAGTGCCCGAAACGGGCGCTCCTGGAATGCCGCCCGGCATGCCACCGATTCCAAATGCGCAAGCCCCTAAACCACCCGCTGAGCAAAATGTCGAGCCAGCAAAAATGGAGCCGCGTCGACCGGCAAATCCGGATGCGACAGTCGTATTCAGGCCGGGCAGATTGACGCCAATGAACCCTGAGGCCGGGATTGCACCGACGATGTTAAGCCTTAAGCCGATCAATGTCGGCAGTGATTCGGCCTGCGACGTGCGTATCAGCGCGCCGGGGGTACGGCCAAAACACGTGGAAATTTGCTTGACCCGCGCGGGGTTTATTCTAAAAGATGTAGGCGGCGGCGGGCTGGTGTTAATCGACGGGCAAACCATTACCGAGCAGCTGCTACGTGATGGTGATGCGATACAAATCGGCCCAGCACGTTTTAGCTTTAAGCTTTCATAGCTGGCAAAACGTGCAAAGTGCGCAGAGCATCGTGCAGTAGGTTTTTAGAACTTCCCTGTTTTAGTGACTGCAAATTGAGCTATTATCGGCGCACTATTTTTGGTGTTTAATTCCTATGTCTTTAGAAATTCAAACCAGTGATCTTGGCAATTTCAAGCTGATGCGGCTCATTGGACGTTTAGATACCGAAACCTCGGCGGATTTCGAACTCGCCGCTTATGATGCGTATGAGGCCGGTGCTAAGCATTTTGTCGTTGATTTATCAGAAATTACCTACGTCTCGTCCGCCGGCCTGCGCGTGTTGTTGGCACTTGCAAAAAAGCTAGACGGCAATGGCGAACTTAAATTGGCCAGTATTAAAGGTGTCGTTCGGGAAGTATTTGAAAAATCAGGTTTCGCCAAGCTATTTGCGATCTATCCTGATGCGCAATCTGCGGCCGGCGGTGCCCCAGGGGCGTCGATACCGCCGCCACGCTCGGTGTCTAGCGATGCGGCCAAACTTCTTGGCGCGAGCAGCGCACCAGCGCCTATGCGTGTTGTAGTGCCAACACGGGCTCCTGCTGCGGACGGCAATTGGTTTACTCGCTTTTTGGCAATGATTGGTCTCGGTAAAAAGTAGCTTTTAGCTGTTCACTGAGTAATTCATGGCAATACGGCCTCAGCAAAAACCGTCTCAAATTCTAACGCGCTCTGAAGCCGCCGCAAGCGCGGCTGAAATTGATTTGGCTTATGGCTTGGAACCGGTTTACGAAGCCGGAAGCGATCCACGCTTGGTCGCGCTTTCTACGTTTAAGAAAATTCGCTGCCCGCACTGTTTTGAGCGCAGCGAAATTTCGGTCGAAACGATTTATGGCAGCCAGCGCTACATCCAAGATTGCCAGGTCTGCTGTCAGGCTATTTTGCTGATTGTTGAAGTAGCGAACGGAGAATTGGTCAAAGTCACGGCTGAGCGTGGCGACGGCTAGCGTTTCAGCGATCGGCAGTTAGACCTCGTGAGAATCGCCAAATACCGGTCAAATTCCGACCGCGTGACTAATTGCTCGCTTTGCTTTTGAAATTTCTTTACTTCATAATTATCCGACTTGATTCGCAGTAAAGGGGTTGAATGTGCAAACTATTGAAGCAGTAGTCTCAAGCAAAGGGCAAGTCACTTTGCCCGCCGCAATGCGCGCCAAGCTTGGGATTCAGGCCGGCTCGCATATCCACTTTGAGCTGCGCGAGGGGGAGCTGGTGATCAAGCCAGAGCTGCCCATGAGTGCTTATCGCGGCATGCTTAAGGGGTACGACCTGGGTGATATCGAACCCGAAAAAGAACCAGATCGGGAATTTGAATGAACCTTGTCGATTCGTCCTGTTGGATTGAATACTTGCAAGACACACCGCGTGCAGACTTATTTGCCGACGCCATCGAAGATCGCCACCGCCTGCTAGTGCCCACTATCGCTCTGTTTGAAGTGCATAAAATATTGAGCCGCGCGTTGCCGCCTGCCCTGGTGGCACAAAGTCTCGATGTGATGCGCCGGGGGCGTGTGCTGGACTTGACCGACGCTCGTGCGATTGCCGCATCCCAAGTCGCCGCTCGCCACAAACTGGCAATGGCTGACGCGGCGATGTACAGCTTGGCCCAGGAATTTGGTGCGACTTTTTGGACGCAAGATGTGGATTATCAAGGTTTGGTTGGCGTGCAGTATTGCCCGAAAGCTGCGCCCTAAGCGTCTACAGCCTCATTCCCGCTCAATCCGCTCCGGCATCGTAAAACTCGCCACCACGCTCGGCAGTTCCTGCGCGACGCGCTGCGCAAATTCCGGGGCATAGCGCTTTAACACCAGATAGCTTGCTTCCCGAACTTCTGCAGCCAATGTCGCCAAATGTAGCGGCTTGTTTTCTACGGCCATTTGCAGGGCTTCTGCCAAAGGGCGGCTGCGTAGGCGCAGTTTTTCTAAAAGGCCGGTTTGCTGCGCAGCGGCATAGCATTCTTGGGCTTTGTCGGCTTGCCAAAGGAGTTCTACGATTTGCGTGATGGCAGCGGGTGGCTCTGGCGCGGGTGGCAGCAAGTGAAAGCAATTTGTGGATATTTTCAGTCGTTTGATTTCGCACCAAGCCTGGCTCTTGACTCCACAAGTAGGTCAGGTTGGACCAAGCTGCCTTTTGTGTCGTATCCAGATTAATTGACATCAGGAACGCGCTTGCTGCTTCGTCGTTGCGATCAAGTTGACGTCTAGCAATCAAAGTACCTAAACCATTCCATGGCTGGGCCCATTTCGAATCTGAGGAAATTGCGCGGCGATACGCCGCTTGTGCCTGGGAAAATTGATTCAATCGGCCACTCAATAAATTGCCAAGATTGCACCAAGGCCAAGCATTGTCTGGTTCAATTCGAATAGCTTGCCGATTTGCACTAACTGCTTCGGCAAACTGTAGTGGTTTTTCACTCAGTAGATCGCCGAGGTTATTCCATAGTGGGCTGGAATCGGGATCCAACGTAATACCGTTGCGAAAAGCAGATTCTGCCTCAGCAGGTCGGCGCAATTGCTGATTTAAGAAATTCCCCAGACTTACGCCGGTGCCCATGCGTGCAGTAGTCCAAGCAGTCAATTAGTCAAAGTTACCGCTGAGCGTAGCGACGGCTAGCGTTTTCGCGAATAGCACATGTTTCGAGCGGCATTGTAGCTACTGACTGGCTCCGTAAAATTAAGTGCTTGCGTATCGGTACAAGCAATCCACGTGGCAGCTGAGGCAGAGCCATTATCTTTCTCGAGTATAAAAAAAATGATGGGTTGAAAGCTTTGGTAGAGAGGCTACTGACAAAGCCCTTAATCTCTTTAATGTTTCTGTTTGATTGGCGGTTAGCCAGGTTTCAGCGGTTTCGGTGTTAACAATTAAATACCCAAATGAGTCCGGGCTTTGACCAAAGGAACCATGTTCTGTTTGGCACACAACCACCGCCCCTTCCCAACCGAATGCGTTGCACCAGCGCTCTGTATCGTCCGGCTGAGCCTTAAGTTCTACTAGCGAACCAGATGGACCGTAGATAACGCCATAACTACCACCATTCGAGTCGAGGGAGTAACCATTGGGAAGCGGCGTCGTCAACAATGGCGGATCAAAACCACATCGGCAACTAGCAATGAACGCGGTTAACGCAAATAATTCTATCGCTCGAAATAATGCTTTCATTTTTCTAACCTTTTGTCGCACACCAAAATTGGTGTACAACGAATTTGTTGGGTACGCCAAATTTGCTTGGATCCTCAGCTGTTGGGAGCAGCAGTATCTGCACCTAGCCAAAAATTCGCCTAAAGCGGCTGCATCACCGGCATGCCCGCAGCCAGTCTTTCTCGGATGGAAAGCGCGACATGGTCACGCAAATAAACCGGCAAGGCTTGCTCTGCAATCACCGGTTTGACCGAGCGCGAAAGCAGCGCAATCGCGCTGGCGCGTGGACCAGGTACCAGAGGGGGTGGTCCACCACGAACAGGACGATGAGGCCGCCGTGGGGGGCATGGTCGCCGACCCCGCCGAGCATGGCCAGGGCCGCGCCCAGGGCGGAACTGCCGACGATGATGGGAATGACCCGGAGCGGGTCCGCCACGGCGAAGGGAATGGCGCCCTCGGTGATGCCCATGGCGCCCATGGTCAGGGCGGCCAGGCCCGCCTCCTTTTCCTGGGAACTCCAGCGGCCCGGGCTGAACAAGGTGGCCAGGCCCAGGCCCAGGGGCGGGATGCAGATGGCCACGGCGCAGGCGCCCATGACGCTGAAATTGCCTTCCTTGATCATGGCCGCCCCGAAGAAGAAAGCGGCCTTGTTCACCGGTCCGCCCATGTCGAAGGCGATCATGGCGCCCAGCAACAGCCCCAGCAGCACCTGGTTGCCGCCGCCGAGGGTGCGCAGGGCCTGGGCCAGATAGACCATGAGGTCGCGGATGGGGGCGCCCAGGACGCCATACATGATCAGCCCCACCGCCACCGAGGCCAGCACCGGGATCACCAGGATCGGCATCACCGGCCGCAGCACCCGCGGCACCTTGAGCTTGCGGATCAGCAGCACCGCGCCGCCCGCCAGCAGGCCGGCGATGATGCCGCCCAGAAAGCCGGCGCCCACGGTGTTGGCCACGAAGCCGCCGACGAAGCCCGGCACCAGCCCCGGCCGATCGGCCATGCCGAAGGCGATGTAGCCGGCCAGCACCGGCACCACCAGGGCGAAGGCGGCCGTACCGATCTCCAGCAGCAGCTTGAGCAGGGGCGCCTGGCTGAAATCCGGGCCCAGGCCCGGGGTCATGGGCGCCAGGGCGATGGCCGTGGCGATCAGGATGCCGCCGCAGGCCACGAACGGGATCACGTACGAGACCCCGCAGAGCAGGTACTGCTTCAGGTGGTGCAGGACGGCGCGCATTCGGACTCCGGGGGGCAAGGCCAGAGTAGTGACCCGGGCGGCCGCTGAATAGCCGGAGGTTTGGCAGCGGATTTGCAC
>JBBQBR010000084.1:0-7940 GCA_038317875.1 Lysobacterales bacterium | reverse complement strand
GGTCAAGGTTTGGCAAACGCGGTTGGCTTTGCGCTGGCGGAAAAAGTGCTGGCTAAACGCTTCAATCGCCCTGAGCACAGCATCGTCGACCACAAAACCTGGGTGTTTTTGGGTGATGGTTGTCTGATGGAAGGCATTAGCCATGAAGCGTGTTCGCTCGCTGGCACGCTGGGTTTGAACAAACTGGTCGCGCTATATGACGATAACGGCATCTCGATTGACGGCAAGGTTGGCGGCTGGTTTACCGACGACACGCCAATGCGTTTTCGCAGCTACGGCTGGAATGTTATTTCTGCCGATGGTCACGATAGTGCTGCGATCAAAGCGGCCATTGAGCAAAGCACACGTAGCGAAAAACCGACATTGATTTGTTTGAAAACCATCATCGGCTTTGGTTCGCCGCATAAAGCGGGTAGTGAAAGTAGCCACGGTGCGCCGCTGGGCAAGGAAGAAATACTGCTTGCCAAGAGCCAGTTGGGCTGGAACTACGGCGCGTTCGAGATTCCTGCCGATATTTATGCCGCCTGGGACGCCAAAGCGCGCGGCGAAAGTGCGCAAAATGCCTGGAATGAAAAATTCCATAGTTACAGCAAAGCTTTCCCGGAACTTGCAGCCGAATTTTCTCGCGTGATGCGGGGCGAGTTGCCTGCAGGCTATAGCGATACGATCAATAATTTAATTGCCAAGTTTGCTAGCGATGGCGTCAGCATCGCCAGCCGCAAGGCCAGTCAAATGGTGCTGGACGTGATCGTGCCGGCGCTGCCCGAACTGATCGGCGGTTCGGCCGATTTGGCGCACTCAAATTACACGATTGTGAAAGGTAGCGTCGATGTGAACTCACCCAACGGCGGAAACTACGTCTATTACGGTGTGCGCGAATTTGCCATGACTGCGATCGCCAACGGCTTGAGCCTACATGGCGGGCTGATTCCCTACACCGCGACATTTTTGGTGTTTTCCGATTACGCGCGTAACGCGGTACGCCTCAGCGCGTTGATGGGCATTCGCAATATTCACGTTTATACGCATGATTCGATTGGCTTAGGCGAGGACGGCCCAACGCACCAACCCGTTGAACACCTTGCCAGCCTGCGTTTGATGCCAAATTTGGACGTTTGGCGCCCGTGTGACGCGGTTGAATCCGCAGTTTCATGGAAATTGGCGATTGAGCGCAAAGGCCCGAGTGCGCTGGTATTTTCGCGGCAAAATCTTGTGCACCAGCCGCGCACCAGCGAAACAATTGCAAGCATTGAGCGCGGTGGCTATATCTTGACCGATGCCTTAAACGCATCAGGTCAGCCGGATATGATTTTGATCGGCACCGGTTCCGAGGTGGATTTAGCCGTACAGGCGGCGACAAAACTCAATGCTGCTGGCGTTGCCACGCGGGTGGTGTCGATGCCGTGTACCGCCCGATTTGATGCGCAAGAAGCCGCGTATCGGGAATCGGTATTGCCAAAAGCGTGTCGTAAACGCATTGCCGTGGAAGCTGCAAGCGTCGATTACTGGTGGAAATATGTGGGCTTTGACGGCGCCGTGATTGGCATGCACAGCTTTGGCGCGAGCGCACCTGCAGAAGACTTGTTTATTGAGTTTGGAATCACCGTAGAGGCGATTTTGGCGGCCGCAAACAAGCTGTAGCGGCACCTCAAACGCTTAGCCCTTAAAGACGCTAGTCCTTCAATATATAGAGCGCACCACAATACGGGCACTTTTCCGTGCCCGTAGCCTCAATGGCCAACATCACGCGTGGATGTGAATTCCACAGCGTCATGCCAGGCATCGGGCAACTGAGCGGCAAGTCCGCTCGGGTTACGTTATAAATATTTTTCTCGTTCGCAGGTATTAATCTTTGCTCAGTCGTATGGGCGCGGGCCATGGTGCAACCTTTATTTTTTTTAGCGGGCTAAAGTGTACGCTGCGCACCTTATTTACGCACCGTCATTGGCGGGCCCAGGGCGAAATGCAAAAAAAACACTCCAAGGCACAATTGATCGTCATTGAAGGCCCCGATGGCGCGGGCAAATCGACGCTGCAGCGCGGCTTGGCGGCCCAGTTAACCGCCCTGGGCATTACGGTCGTGCAAAGCCGCGAACCCACGAATGGCCCGCATGGCACCGCATTGCGGCAAGCCGCGCTCAGTAGGCGTTTAGCGCCTGAGCAAGAGCTTGAGTTGCTGCTGAAAGATCGGCGTGCGCATGTCGATAATTTGATCGCACCAGCGTTGGCGCGTGGCGAATGGGTGATTTTGGATCGCTACTATTTTTCCACTATCGCCTATCAAGGTGCCGCCGGGCTTGATTTGACGATGCTGCAAGCGGTCAATGAAGCCTTTGCGCCGCCGCCGAACGTGCTTTTGCTGCTGGATTTGCCGGTTGCGGAATCGCTAAAGCGCATTAAAGATCGCGGTATGGCGAGCGATGACTTTGAGCGCCCGAGTACGCTAAAGCGCGTGCGGGAAATTTTCCTAACCTTTGCATCACTGCCTTACGCTGCGGTTTTGGATGCGTCCAAGCCACCTGACGAGCTGTTGGCAGCCGCAAGCGCAATCCTAGTCCAACGTGAGCTTGTTCGATCCTGAGTCTGACATTCCATTTACGCGCCACGTTGAACGCCAGCGCGGCGTAACTGCAAGAAGTATTTTTTTAATCAATTCAATCGCTTATCGCAAACCAAGCGGCTGGCACAATTACTGCTTATCACCAGCAAGGCAGGAATGACCTGTCGTTGAGTGCACATCATGACGATTCAATGGTTACCCGAACTTCGCCGCTTTCAAAAAAATATCGGCAGTAATCTGCTCATCATTGTGCTGCTCGGCATAGGCTTGGCCTCGACGATGGTGATCTTTAGCTTTACCAAGGCCATGGTGCTTGACCCCTTGCCATTCGCGAATGCGGCGCAGCTGCAGCGCATCGGCTTAGTGGGCAAACAATCCAATGATTTAGAGACAGTCAGCGCTACGCTCATGGCGGACTGGGTGCAGGCATCGGCATACGACGCCAGCGTCGAAGCAAGCACAAAACCTTTAACAAAAAGCTCGATTTCATCATGGTTCGCGGTCGGTCAAGGTACCATTAATCTCAGCGGTAGCGCACAAAATGGCGCGCGCGCTGAGCGCTACGATGGCGGCTTTGTCTATGGTGCAATGTGGACGGGCTTAGGCGTGAAGCCGCCCATGGGCAGGGATTTTCAAGCCGCTGATTTTGCGCCGGGTGCCCCAAAAATTGCCATTATTGGCGACAAACTTTGGCGCACGCGCTTCAATGCCGACCCCGATATTTTGGGAAAATCCACACGTTTAAATGGCGTTTCAGCCGTAATTGTCGCGGTCATGGGCCCGAATATGACCTTTCCCAGACGCGAACAAATTTGGACGCAAGCGGTTTTCAACGCGAACAGCCCAGGCTTTACCCCTTTTATGCTGCGTGATGCTCAGTTTGAGCAAAATTTAAGCGTTTTGCAGCAGCTATTCCTTGCCCAACGCAAACTTGATCGGGATCTAGACGGATATTTGAAAGTCGGCCATACCTCGTTGAGCGATTGGGTAGTCAATACGCAAACGCGCACGCTTGCGGGAATTATGATGACGGCGGTGGCGCTTTTGTTGATTGCAGTGTGCTTGAATGCGGCGAGTGTTTTGCTGGTGCGCCTGTTGGCAGAACAGTCGCAAAACGCCGTGCGCTTGGCGCTTGGCTCAGGCTGGCGGCCGCTGGCGATTAGTGCGCTGGCACAAAGCTTGATGCTTTCGTTTTGCGGTGCGCTGTTGGCGACCTATTTGGCACGCGCTGGTGGTGACTATGTGCTCAGCATGTTTGACGGTAGTGATGAAGGTTTTCCGGCTTGGATCGACATTCGCAACTCTGCCGGGCGCGGCTACATTTTTGCCTTTGCTTGCATTTGCGCGGTGTTAACCGCAGCTTTGCCGATTTTGCGTCTGCGCAAACAAGCGCTCAGTGGCGCGCTGCGCCAAGGCGGCCGAAACATAACCGCCACCCAAAATGGCGCGCGTTGGCTAGTCTTGGTACAGGTCACGGTTTCGTGCGCCGTTGTGCTTTGCGCGGGGGTCGTATTTCAGCAAGTCCAGGCGATGATGTCGCACCCTTTGGGAATCAAAGGCGACCAAGTGGTTTCGGCTCGCATAGGATTATTTCCAGAGCGCTATCCAGATTCGGTAAGCCTGCAGAGATTCCGCTCCCAACTGACTGAAAAATTGGCGCAAAGCAGCCGCGTCAAAAGTGCCAGCCTTGCAACTGCTGAACCCGGAAATCTGAGCGAATATCGTCAGGTCGGCTTGATCGGCAGCACCACCAACAGCGATATTACAAACCAAAAATCTGACCCCACTGAACCGGTGTATTTGGGCTATGTCGACGCGCAATTTTTAGCCACTTATCAAATTCCACTGCAGGCCGGGCGCGCATTAAACGCACAGGATATGGCGGCTGGCGCAAATACCTGTACGGCACTGATTGATTCGCGTTTGGCCACCAAGATGGGCGGCGTGCAGGCGGCGTTGGGCCAGCAAATTCAAATGCAGCCGCTGCAGCCTAGCGGCGCTGCGTGTACGGTTGTAGGCATTACCGAACCATTTGAACTCAATGATCTGGACGGTAATTTGCACCCGGCGCTGCTGGTACCGATTACGGCGATGCCGCTGATCGCAAAAGCCGACCCACGTTTTTTAACGATCGCCGTGCAAACAACCGGCGCGCCTGGTGCATTCAAAGATGAACTCGCGGAAATTGTCAGCCAGATCGACGCTGATTTACCGGTGTATTGGCTACGTACCAGCAATGAAACGATTGCCGCCACGACGGCGGGAACTCGTGTGCTTGTAACCTTGTTCGGTGGCCTCGCCGTAATCGCGCTCGCGCTTTCAGCGGCAGGCTTATATGGCCTATTGGCCTTTCAAGCAGCACACCGCACGCGCGAAATAGGTGTGCGTATCGCACTCGGCGCGCGCACTTTGGATGTCTTGCGTGCGCTTTTCGGCCCCAGCGTGCGCTGGGTAGCGATTGGTTGCGTGGCCGGCGTGACGCTAGCGATCATTCCAGCAACAACCTTGGGCTCGGTCATTTCAGGCGCACCCGTTTCCGAATCCCCAATTGCCTATGGCGGCGTGATGTTGGTATTTGCACTGTTTGCTTTGACAACGCTGATCGCCGTCATCAAACCGGCAATTAGTGCACTTACAGTTATGCCGCAATCGGTGTTGAAGCAGGAGTAAAACTTGCCGCTGCCTTGTAGCGAGGCGGTTAGAAAAGCCTTGGGGTTGCGTACTTAGACTAAGCAAAGCGAATCACCGCAAGCGTGGCTAGCCTCGAAAAACCAATCACCAGAAACGTGTTTTGCCGAGCCAAAACAAGTCAGCAAAATTCATTTTCCGTAGTTTGTTCGTTTTCCTCCAAATCTAGCGTTTAGAGAAAACGAGGGGCCGTATTTGCAGTTACGCCTAACAGCGAAATACCTGTTAGGCGTAACCAAGCTATGCGGCTAAGCAAACTTTTAGGAGAAAACCATGCGCAGCAACGACGCAACACCCGCACTTCGGGCGGAACAATTACAGCCGCACCTAATGCCAAAGCGGCAACATACACGGCCATTTTCGCGCCTTTTACTCGGCGTTTTATTGGCCTTCGCTAGCGCGCAAACATTCGCGGCAAACTTTATTGTCGATAATCCTGGCTCGCAAGACGATGGAGATGCGCTGGCAGTGGGTGGCGACGATGCAATTTGCGACATTAACCCCGGCACAGCCGGCGCGGACTGTACCTTGCGTGCAGCGATTCAAGAAGCGAATGACACGCCTGGGATCGACACGATCACGTTCGCCTCAGGCATTACCAGCATTACGCTGACCATTGGCTTACCCACGATTACCACGCCGATGATTATCGATGGCCTAAACGCCGGTGCGATTGGGCAACGGGTGGATTTGAATGGCGGCAATACCAACGGCGCATTTGATTTTAATGCTGGCGGTCAAGGCTCAACCCTAAAAAACTTCGTCATACGCAATTTTAACGACGACGGCATCGCCCTGACTGGGCACGGCTACACGATCACCAATAACTACGTTGGCGTCATGCCTAGCGGGTTAACGGTTTCAAAAAACACCGGTGATGGCATCAACATTACCGGCGTCGCCGGGCCGCCAGCAAATATTCCATCGCTCGGCTTACCCAGCAATTTGACCAACATCGTCACGATAACAGCAGATTTAATTTTGGCGTTTAGCTCGATTCCGCCGAACAACATCACCACCAACGTGGTTTCCGGCAATGACGGTGACGGTATCGAGATTTTCAGCGAAAACGCTGCGGTCAATATTGTCGCAAACAATAAAATCGGCACGAATTTTCTCGGGCTGCTGGCAATTCCAAACGGCACCGGCGCTGGCGATGGCCACGGCGTGCGTATTACCTCGTTTGCTTATGCCAACGTGATCGGCCCTGGCAACGTGATCAGCGGCAATAACAGCGACCCGAACAGCCACGGAATTGCGCTAATTTCCGGCCCCGTACGCTATCCAAATTTCGTCAGCGGCAACATTATTGGGCCGAGCAGCGCAATCGTGACCGGCCTCGGCAATTCGGTCGACGGCATCTTCGTCGATACCCGCCCACAAACCTCGGCGCCACCGAATAACCCGACCAACTATGCGGCTTTTATTGGCCCCGGCAATATCATTGGCTACAACGGCGACAGCGCGACGATACCGGGCGCAGATGTGGTCAATGGTGCCGATTCCGGCATTGAAATCACTGGCAATAGCGCGCGCGTGCGGGTGCTTGGCAATTTTATTGGCGTCGGTGAAGACCCAGTTAATAACGGTACATTCGTCAATATTGGCAACAACGGTGATGGCATCAACATCAGCCGGGGTGACCTAGAAATCGGCGGCTTTATCTTTCCTGAGGCAAATATCATTTCCTCAAATAAGCGCCACGGTATCGCAGTACGCGGCTCGGGCACGGACAGCGTAAAAATTACCGGCAATATTATCGGGCGGGATCCACTGAACTTGGTGAATCAATCGAATGACCAAGATGGCATACGCGTTTTTGATTCCAGCTCAATCCAAATCGGCGGCACCAGCAGTGGCGAGGGCAATGTCATCGCCGGCAATACCCGCCACGGCATCAAGCTAGGTTCGAGTTCCAGCGGCAGCTCAAATTTGATCGCACGCAATGCAATTTTTGGCAATGGCGATTTGGGTATTGATTTAGACCGCATCGTGAATGACCCAGATCCAATTCCCGACCCGCTAGGCGTGGATCCGAACCTGGTGTATGCGAACGACGGGCAAAATCAAGCACAAATTTGTGATGGCATGAATGTGCCCGCATGCGCCAAGCCCAGCTATGTCGTTGCAAGCGGCGCGACCAATTTCAACTGGCGCTTGAGCAGCGCGCTCAGCACCGATTATGTGTTTGAAGTTTTTGCCAGTGATCAGCCGAACGCGTCCGGCTCGGGCGAAGGGCAACGCTATTTGGGCACTTTCAATGCAACGACCAATGCAGCCGGTGATGCGCTGGGCACCATTTCCCTGACACCATCGCCAGCCTTTGATACGCGTGGAAAATATTTAACGCTGACCGTACGCGCCATCAATGTTATTGACCCGCCCGGCCCATTAGTTACTGGCCCCGCGAATAACAGTTCAGAATTTTCCAACGCCGTCAAAGTGCCAGTTCCGGGTACGCTGCAATTCTCATCATTGGTTTATAGCGCCGGTGAAGCCGCAGGCATGGCAAGTATTACCGTTACCCGAACCGGCGGTAGCGATGACCTAGTGGGCATTACTTATGCCACCAGCAATGGCAGCGCCACGCAGCCAGGCGATTACACCGCAACTACTAATACTTTGAGCTGGAATGACGGCGATGCGGCGAGCAAAAGCTTTAACGTGCCGATCATCAATGACAGCCTCGATG
>JBBQBR010000083.1:0-8022 GCA_038317875.1 Lysobacterales bacterium | reverse complement strand
CGTGCGCTCGCCAAAGGCAAAAGCTTCGCCGGAATAGCCGCTGAAATCCGCCAGCGTCACCGCGCAATCCGCCACCGGCACTTGCCAAGGGCCAACCAGCTGATCTTGATAGCTCAAGCCGCCAACGGTGCGGTCGCTAATATGGATCAAAAAGCTTTTTGCAGCCACAGTTGGATGGCGCAAAACATCGAGACAAGCGCCGCCTAGATCAACTACAAAGTCTGGCGCGACGGGATTTTGATTCGGATTCAAAACCCCCACGCGCTGCATTTTCGGCGCATTACCGAACAATACCGAAAGCGGCAGATTCACCACTGCGGTATCGGCAAGCGCGACGTGCAAATGCCGCTCTGCAGTCGCATGACCTACCAGCGCCACCGGCGCACGTTCGCGCTCGCACAGCGCCAAAAACCGCGCCACATCCCCCGGTTTGACGCCGACGACATAGCGTTCCTGCGCCTCGTTGCTCCAAATTTGCATGGGCGACATCGCCGGGTCGTCATTCGCGATTTTGCCTAAATCTATAGTCCCGCCGACTTTAGAGTCGTTCAGTAGCTCTGGAATGGCGTTGCTCAAACCGCCCGCGCCGACATCGTGAATTGACACAATCGGATTCTCCGAACCTAAACCCATGCAGCGCTCAATCACTTCTTGGCAGCGCCGCTGCAGCTCGGCGTTATCGCGCTGCACGCTGGCGAAATCAAGTGCCAAAGTCGAGCTGCCCGACGCCACTGACGAAGCAGCACCCCCGCCCAAACCAATCAACATTGCAGGACCACCCAGCACAATCACCGCATCGCCGGGCGCCAGCATGCCTTTTTCGACGTGCATCGCCCGCATGCGCGCCAAGCCACCGGCGATCATGATCGGTTTGTCGTAGGCGAAGTTGCGCCCACGCGCTTGATCTTGATGCTCAAAAGTACGGAAATAGCCGGTCAAACAGGGCCTGCCGAATTCATTGTTGTACGCGGCTGCACCCAACGGTGCTTCAGTCATGATTTGACTGGCGCGCGCCATATGGCCGGGCAGCGCGCGTGGCGTTTCCCAGGCTTCTATAAGATTCGAGATGCGCAAATGCGACGTCGAAAAGCCGACCATTCCGGCTTTGGGTTTGCCACCGCGCCCGGTTGCGCCTTCATCACGGAGCTCGCCACCCGAGCCGGTCGCCGCGCCCGGAAATGGTGCGATCGCGCTCGGGTGATTGTGTGTTTCGACTTTGATCGCAAACGGCTGCGGCTCAGGCGAGATCGTATAATCACCGTTTACGTCAGCAAATAATGGCGCAGCCATGGGCCCGGCCAGTACCGCCGCATTATCAGAATAGGCGCTCAACGTGCCCTCTGGGCTAACGCCGTGCGTCAGGCGAATCATGGAAAACAGCGAACGCCGCTGTTGAAAACCGTCCAAAGTCCAACTAGCATTAAAAATTTTGTGTCGACAGTGTTCGGAATTTGCCTGCGCAAACATCATTAACTCGGCATCGGTCGCGGCGCGGCCCAGTGCAATAAAGCTTTTGCTCAAATAGCCAATTTCATCTTCCGACAATGCCAAACCTAAGCGCAGGTTCGCCGCCTGCAAAGCATCGGGATCGGACGCCACATGTTCGATTGGGCGTGGTACGTCAGTGGCAAATATCCGATCCAAATGCGCGGCGTCCAGCAAACTCATGGTTAGCGGGTCGTGTAGCGCGCGCGCTAAGTCATCGCTAATTAAGTCATCGCTAATAGTGGGTAATACGGCTGCGAAAAAAAACTCTTGCACCCGTTCAACCCGCGCAACCTCAATGCCGCAGGAGCGCACAATATCCGTCGCCTTACTTGACCACGGCGAACGTAGACCTATGCGCGGTGCCACAAATACAGAATGCGCGCTGCTGGCATCGGCCGGTTCGTCGTCAAGCAAAATTTGCGTCAGTTTGGCGACGTCGCTCAGGCGCGCGCCGCTTATCAAGAATACTTGTCGGCTAGCGAGCACCTGTACGCCAAACTCCGCCAAACGGTCATTTAAGCGCTCTAATCGAAACGCGCTCAGCGCACGTGGGCCGTTGATGCGAGTAAAATCCTGAGCTGCAGAGACGTTAGACAATGGCGTTGATTGCATCAAGGCGGCCCGATTTTTTTAAGGTCGCGAGTTTAGCCTAGGGGGCATGGCGCGCACTGCGTAAGCTTTTGCACTGGCTTAGGGGGAATTCACCTTGGCTAGCCCAATAGCAAAAGTACCTGCAAACCTGGAAAGCGTTGAAAGTCGCGATCAAAGCTCACTATGCTTGCGCCGTGTTCGATGGCCAAAACTGCCAGGTGCGCGTCACTAACGAGATTGCCGGCGCTGCCCACGCGATTGAGCAAATCAAAGACCTTTGATAGGTGATCGCTTGCGGGCTGTGGCTGCACGCAGTTTGGCGCTTGCAGACAGACATTCAACCACTGCTGTGCTTGGTTAATCGTTAGCGGTGTTTGCACTATCCGGCTTTGGGTGACGATGCGGACGAAGCCCAGCACTGCATTCACCGGCAGGCCTAATTGGCGCTCAGATTGGAGTGCCTGCTGCAGCCAGGTTTTTGCGATTTGATGGTGCGGATGATTACTGATTGCTGCCGCGATCAGCACGTTGGTATCGACGATGTACATGAAAACGCTCTGCAGACCCGGCGCTATCGACCCGACCCGGCGCTATCGACCCAGCGCCATTCTTGCCAGTAGCGCTTCATCCTCTAGCGCGTCGGCCAAAGCGTTGGCGTTGGGAATCGTTACGCCCGCCCGCAGACTTAGCTCAAAATTTGGGAATTCGGCCCGATACTCGGCGGGCTTTTCCACCGGCATGGTCAAGCTACGTCGAATCGCGCTGTTGACTACGTCTTTAAAAATGCGCCCTGCGCGCTCTTCGCGACGAATCAATTTCTCAACGTCGGCATCTAAAGTAATCGTAGTTCGCATGGCGTTGCCCTATCGTGAATCATGATTCAACAGACTAGCATCATGATGTAATTATGATCAAGTTGATCAAATCAAGCGCAACTTAGCCGCAGTCGCGCTAGCTTAAGGTAAATTCCAAGTGTTTGATGCATCTGCCCTATCCGCAAGCGGAAACTATGTATCGCCCCCTATTTCGACCCTTAACCGGCGCAAAATCATGACCGAAACCCTGCATTTAATTGACGGCTCAGGCTATCTATTCCGCGCCTATCATGGCTTGCCCAAGCTTTCTAATGCGTCCGGCGAGCCTACTGGCGCGCTTTTTGGTGTGGTCAATATGCTGCGACGACTGGTTTTGGAGGAAAAGCCTAAATTTGCCGCTTTTGTTTTTGACGCTTCTGGGCCAACGTTTCGCAATGCGCTCTACAGCGAATACAAAGCGCACCGCCCGCCGATGCCGGACGAGCTGCGTCAGCAAATTGAGCCGCTGCTGGAACTGGTGGCTGCCTTAGGCTATCCGGTGCTGCGCGAATCGGGTGTGGAGGCGGACGATGTGATTGGCACGCTGACCGTGCAAGCGGTGGCGGCAGGAATGCGCGTGCAAATTTCCACTGGCGATAAAGATTTGACCCAGCTGGTGAATGATTCAGTGCTGTGGGTGAATACCATGAGCAATGAAAAGCTTGATGCTGAGGGCGTTAAGCGCAAGCACGGCGTGCGCCCGGATCAAATTATTGACTACCTCGCTTTAGTCGGCGATGCCGTCGATAACATTCCAGGTGTGCCGAAATGTGGTCCAAAAACCGCGTCAAAGTGGTTAGAAGACTATCAAACGCTGGATAATTTGGTCGCAAACGCGGACAAAATCCCCGGCAAAATCGGCGAATATTTGCGCGCCGCGATTCCGCAGTTGCCGCTCTGTCAAACATTGACCGCAGTCAAGCTGGACTGCGCGCTGGCGATCGGGCCCACAGATTTACGGCTCCGCGCGCAAGATCCTAGCCTGCTCGAGCCGCTGTATCGTCGTTATGGCTTCAATCAGGCGCTGCGCGAATTGGGCGGTGCGCTGGGCACTGGCGTGGTGATTCCCAGCGTCAAAGTACCTGAGCCTGTGGAAAAACATTATGAGCTAATTGATTTTGAGGCCAGTTTGCAAATTTGGCTGGAACGTTTGCGCAGCGCGCCTGAGTTTGCCTTCGATACCGAAACCACCGGCTTAAACCCGCTGGAGGCGGAAATTGTGGGTATTAGTTTCGCCACCCAGCCGGGCCTTGCCGCTTATCTGCCACTCAAGCATGTGCATGCCAGCGCCAAACCGGTCAGCAGCAAAGCGGTCAAGGTGTCAAAAAGCAAAAAGGCAGCGGCTACAAGCGAAGCGCCTGCAGATGATTTGTTTGCAAGCGTTGTCCCCGCGTCAGAACCCTCAGCCGCACCGCCCACGCAGCTGGATCTAAACCACGTCATGCAAGCGCTAAAGCCGATTTTGGAAGACCCGAACATCGACAAAATCGGCCACCATGGCAAATATGATATGCATATTTTGGCGCGTTATGGCATTGCTGTGGCTGGCTACACGCATGACTCCATGTTAGCTTCTTACGTTTTGAACTCGAATGCGACCCAGCACAATATGGACGCGGTGGCGAAGAAATATTTGGACTACACCACGATTAAGTATGAAGACGTGGCCGGGAAAGGCGTCAAGCAAATTCCGTTTGCCGAGGTGCCAATTGAGCAAGCCTTAGCCTATGCAGCGGAAGATGCGGACATCACCTTGCGGCTGAAATTGGCGATCGAGCCCGCACTTGCGCAGCACGCACCGCTGGCGGAGATTTACGCGCAGATGGAAATTCCGCTGGTGCCGGTGCTGGCGTCAATGGAATCGACCGGAATTTTGCTGGATACCGAGGAGCTAAAGCGCCAAAGCGCAGATTTGGGTTTGGCGATGGCGGCACTGGAAGCGTCGGCATTTGCGAGCGCTGGACGCAGCTTTTCGATGGATTCGCCGAAACAGTTGGGCGTACTGCTGTTTGAAGAATTGGGTCTTCCCGCAAAGCAAAAAACGCCATCCGGTCAGCCCTCCACCAGTGAGGACGCGCTGGAAGAATTGCTGGATCTGCACCCGCTGCCCGGCATGATTTTGGCGTATCGCAGCTTGGCGAAACTCAAAGGCACCTACACCGATACGCTGCCCGAATTAGCCGATGCGCATGGCCGCGTGCACACCAGTTTTCATCAGGCAGTAGCGGCCACCGGGCGCTTGTCTAGCTCGAATCCAAATTTGCAAAACATCCCGATCCGCACGCCTGAAGGCCGCAAAATTCGCCGCGCCTTTATCGCCCCGCCGGGTTTTGTGTTGATGGCGGCGGATTACTCACAAATCGAGTTGCGCATCATGGCGCACTTATCCGACGACCCCGGCCTACTGAGCGCGTTTGCTAGCGGTGCCGATGTGCACCGCGCGACCGCAGCCGAGATTTTCAATGTGCCGCTGGAAACGGTCGATAACAATCAGCGCCGCGCCGCAAAAGCGATCAATTTCGGCCTGATTTATGGCATGAGCGCGTTCGGCCTAGCGCGCAATTTGGGCATCGCCCGCGATATTGCCCGGGATTACGTCGAGCGCTATTTTGTCCGCTATCCAGGCGTGAAGCGCTACATGGAAGCCACCCGCAAACTGGCGCACGAGCAAGGCTTCGTCGAAACAACCTTTGGCCGCAGGCTGTATTTGCCCGAACTTGCCAGCCGTAACTATCAGCTCAGAATGGGTGCCGAGCGCCAAGCGATCAACGCCCCCATGCAGGGCACCGCCGCCGACATTATCAAGCGCGCGATGCTGGCGGTGCAGCCCTATTTGGCCGATCGTGAAAGCGAAATACGCATGCTGTTGCAAGTGCACGATGAACTGGTGTTTGAAGTGCGCAGCGATTGCGTGGACAAATATAAGGCCGGAATTATCGAGCGTATGAGTGGTGCGGCGGCGTTGAAAGTGCCGCTGCTAGTCGAGGTGGGTGTGGGTTTGAATTGGGATGAGGCGCATTGATTTGACGAAGGCTTTACTGCGCAATAGTTAATCGTGCATACCGACTTTTGCGGTCAAATTGCTTTTTGAGTTGGGATGAGGCGCATTGATTTGGCGAAGGGTAATTCGTCGCGCATACCTGCTTTTGCGGTCAAATTGCTTTCTGAGTTGGCTAACACTTTTGTCTATCTCGCAGTGCTTCAACTAATTTCCACATATCTGTTTTAGAGCTGGACTCATGTGCGCTCAATTTTCGGGCGTTCGTGCATGCAGCATCTAATTTGGTCTCCACTAGTTCCTTTGCGGCTTTGGCGTCCACCTTGCTGTATGCCTCAAATGCTTTTGAAAATTGGTTTTGCAGATCGCGACACGGAGTTAATCCGCCAAAAGCGGCACAGGTGTAGTCAAAATGTAGGTAATACCAAAGCTCAAAGCACGGCACACTAACGATTGCTCTCCCTTCGCAGTCGGGCTTTTTTGGTTTGCTTGCGGCAACCTCGTTCAGTTCTTTTATCTTTGCCAACGCTTTGGGCACGCAGTCGAAATGGTCGGTGTCGAAAACGACGTAAATCCGACGGAATTTTGTTATTTCGCGCTTCGCAAATTTTTCAGCATCAATGACTTGTGATAACGGATCGTTGGCAAAATTTTTAACTTCAATAGCGCTAGATCTATACAGTTGGCGCAGAGCATTTAAGTAAATGGCTTCGGTTTTGCCATTTACGGCGATGAGCCAGCGTTCACTCATCGCCAAACGCGCCTTGGCTGTCCGTAATCGGCACGCCTTGAAACTGGCCATCTAGATAGGCGCGCATTAGGGCTTTGTCTAGACGAACATTGCCAGCAGCCAAACGCCGCAGTGTAGATTGATGCTGCGCGTCACGTTCTGCGAACCAAACTTGATCACGCCGCAGCACGTCAGCATCCAATAGCGTTGCATCGTGCGTGGTAAACACTAATTGGCTTTTGGATTTACCCTGCGAAAAAGCCCGCACAATGCGAGACGCGTGCATCGTCGCTTGACGCGCGTTGCTTGGTGCCGCGCAAAAGCGAAAGCTCTGCAGCTTCAGCGTAGGAACGAAAATTTTGGACTTTGAATTGAAGCAGCATACATAGCGATTGCGTGAGAGTTCCTCATAATACCGTTGGTTTCTCGCCAATAATCGGTATTTCGTATCAATGTTGCGAAAAAATCACGAAATCAAACACAAACAAATGTTTTTGGTAACGTGCTAATCCGCCAAAAATGGACTATGCCGCAAAAGCTCTGCCTGATAAGCATCCCGCTGGCGGCGCTCCTCAGCCAAATGGCGCGCGATGCCGTCGCGAAAACGCCGATCAACAATAAAGTGGCTGGAGTGCGTTTGCGTCGGTAAAAAACCGCGTGCGAGCTTGTGTTCGCCTTGCGCACCGGGCTCAAAAGTGTCCAAGCCGTGCTCAAGGCAGTATTCGATGCCCTGGTAATAGCAGCATTCAAAATGCAGACCGGGGATTTCTACGCTGGCACCCCAATAGCGCCCGTACAACGTGCTGCTGGAGCGAAAGCACAGCGCCATCGCGACCATGTTTTCACTGCTGTCAAAGGCTAAAACCGCGAGCACTTGCGTTGGACTGCGCGCGGCGAAATCCAGAAAGAATGCTTGAGTCAGCGCTGGCGTGTTGCCTTTAATATCAAACGTCAGCTGATACAGCGCATGGATTTGTATCCAGTGCGCAGGTGTCAATTCAAGCCCACTGCGACGCTCAATGCGCAGCCCGGCCTTTGCGACCTTGGCGCGCTCTTGCAGAATGTTTTTACGCTTCTTTGCGCTCATTGCGCCGATAAAATCCGCGAAAGTCCGCCATTTTCGTGCATCAGGCGGATTGCGCCAATGAAATTGAATGTCCGTGCGCGCCAACCAGCCAGCGTCGCGAAACAACGCTACATCGTCAAGCTCCAAGAAATTTGCGTGCGCGCTGGATAGGTTCAGCTCGTTGCAGCTTTGCTGCATTGCCAAGATCAGCGCGCGTTTGCAGGCGCTGTCGCGCGCCAGTAAGCGCGGGCCGGTTACTGGCGACTATGGCACCGCACACAGCAATTTTGGGTAG
>JBBQBR010000082.1:0-8032 GCA_038317875.1 Lysobacterales bacterium | reverse complement strand
TTTTTCGACCGAGGCGGGCGCTGCGCCGCCGCGTCCGCCGGGCAGATCGGCTTCAGCGGTGACTGGCAATTCGGCGGAAACCGAAATTTCCTGAAAATCGGTACGTAACCCCATCGGGCAGACTGGTTCGGTAATCACGCCGAACGCGGGCGCGGGCGCATACGCCACCCTGCGTTCGCCCGATAAATCCGGCTTGTAGCAAGGATTACGATGGTAGTGCGCGATCGCGACCAGCCTGCCCACACCCACGACTTGCGGCACGTTCGCGTTGGTGCCAGATTCGATAATGGGATCGGTTAGGTTACGTACTTTCAGCCGGATTTTCTCGAAGCCCAGGATTTTATTGGTCGCGGTAATGATTGGGTAACCATCGGCGTTGACGGTGTGCGGTTGACCTAGATCGACGACGCCGAAAAATCGTTGTGGAATCGGTTCGATTTCGAGTTTGCCGCGAAAGAAGAAGTTGATTAGACCTGCGCTATAAGCAATCGTGCGCGGAATCAGCATATCGGCCATTTGATTGTAGTTATCAAGCGTCAGCACTGTGTCGCCCAAATTAATTCCCACATTGGCGTTGCAGCTGTTTGCATCAATTTCGCACCATTGGCTGGCAGAAATAATCGGCGCCCGGCCTTGAGGGTCCAAACCCTCGTCAGGAAAGTTGGGGTTTATCGGGTCTGGCACACGCCACGACAGCACGCGCGCTGAAACGGACATTGGGCCATCATCTGATGGATAGGTCACCGGTGTCTGATTGCTGATGGCGTAGCTCGGATCGTTCGTGGGTGGCGGGCTGGAATAACTGCCCGCTTGGTAGTCCTGGGTGAAAAATCCTCGGTTGGCATAGTCACCAAGCCCAGCGCGTGCGTTTAATTGTGCTAATGGAATATTGGCTGCGACGGTTGGATCACCCGGACTACGGGTAGTGAAAAACATGCGCTGAATGCGAAACTGCGGCGTGGGATAGACCGTTGTGAACCATATTTCTGGATCTTTTGGTGGCCTCGCCCCGGAAGCCGCAAACATGTCTAGCCAGAACTGCTCCTCACAGGCATTGGTAAATTCATAGGGCGGTCTGCCTGCTCTTAGAAGCGTTTCATTGTCTTTAAACAACCCACGGTAGTTAATATAATTTTCGTAGGTTCGAGTAGCGATGTCTTGATTTGCCAATGGCGCAAGACCGAAATAACCTGAGCAAGCGTGATTATGCGGCTCGCCCCGCGAATGCTGAGGCGAGGCTTGATCCTGCAAAAGGTGCATAACATGCCCCACAGACTTTAGCGTCGATGCCCAAAGCGCCATGCGCGTGTTGAACCCGGAAATCGCATTAGATGCATTGACCACGTTGGTGCGTTTATAAGTCAAGGCGAGATAGAAATTTTTGCGTGCATCCAAGTAAGTGAAATTGTTAACACGTGCTGCGTCCGGTAGCTGCGCGTTTGCAAATGGATCAGCTTCGCCTAAAGCCCAGTTCAACGCAGGTCTGCCGCCCACATTATTGATTTGCGATGAGTCGGTGCTGTTTGTTACTGGGCTGTAGAAATGATTGAAGACTCTGGTTTGATCGTTCCACGGATCTTGATCTGGCGCATCGTCTGGCGGATATAGATCAGCGCTAATATCATCTTCACGAATCGCGCCGCGCATCAGCCAGGCTTCAAATCGTAGCTGTGGCGTCATCCCAAGCGCGCCTTCGGTTCCGGGCAATAGCCCAGAAAAACGAAGTGGCATGCGGCGACGATCATATTCGGTTGCGCAGCGGAATCTAACATTGGCTGGATCGGGTGCAGAGTTGGGCGCACTGACCCAATTGGGCAATGGGTGTGCATAAGAATCTTGGGTCGGAAATGAGTCAGCAAGGCAATTGTTAGGGCTGGGAGTCTCAAAAGGGTGCAATGGATTCAATCGATCAAATCCTAATCGCCCATAAACCTCCGCTTGTTGCGTCATGAGAATAGAGCGCTCAAAGGCCTTAGCAGTCATCGCTGCATGCTGTGGCGTTTCATACGCGCTTGCGGCGTCAAAAAATCCAAATGAGCAGCCCAATGCGCTCAGGAGTATCGAATTCGTTTTTTTCATGGCGATTGACCTAATGTTTTTGATTTGGAACAAATCCAATAAGCGAGAAACACCATCGCTATGGAAAAAAAAGAAAAGCCGATCATCAGATAGCCGACTGCTTCCGAACGGGGATTGCTTAAACTTTTCGGTGACAAAACCAAGATCAATGCAGCTGGCAATGGTCCAATTCCGCCATGCAAACCGCCCAGATTGATCCAGACCAATAAAACTGGGCAGAACGCAAAAAGCGAGGCAAGTGGCTCGACCGAGTCCAACGGTCTAAAAGTGCAGCGATGAGGCCCAAGCGCGCAGACGACTAGACTCCCAACGACGCTCCAATTTGTCATCATGGTTTTTCCACTGCTTTAAGTCGCGAGAAAAACCAGAACGATGCAAAAACAGCGGCGAAGCAGGCGACCATTATTGCCATCACCATGATTTCTTCAGGTTTGGGCACTTCTTTGCTTCTTGTGGCAAGAATAAAAACAAATGCCGAAGGAACAGCGACGGCACCGCCGCCGCCGTGCCCGCCAACAAAAAGTGCGCTCCAAGACAGCACTACAGTAGCGACCGATGCACGCAGCCAGCGGGGCATTTGGCTACGGCGCGACCATCTGCCAATCAGAGCAGCTAGGCAACAGCCTATTAAGCATAGAACGAGACTGCCTATAATCGTCGGATAAATTACCATCATGATTTATCACCCAATACGTTTGTGCTTATAGGTTGCTGCGCAAAATGCCAATACGCTAAAAAGCTTAAGCACAGCGTCAACATGGCGGCAAATGCGAAATAGTGATACTCAGCGATAAAGCGCTCTTTTGAAAAATAGCCCACGAGGTGTAACGCCGAAGGTTGGGCGAACGGTTGCTCATGTGGATACAGCGATGGCGTCCACGACAGCAACAAACTAGCGATTGCGGCACGCAGGCTGATGGGAAAGGTAACGCCACGCGTCGCACGCCCTAATAACGCCGCAGCTGCCACGGATAGCACCACGAATACGGCAATTTTCATCACAACTTGTGCGATTGTCATTTCGGCTACATCCCTGTGATGCGCCAAACACCGTCTGTGCTTCTGGCAAACAACAATGGATACCCGCGCGCTTGACCTGGGCTGCCGGCTATCGGAATGGCAACCTGAAACTGCGCTGAGATATCGGAAATTTGGCCGACCACAATTTCGCCCAGTTTGCCCGCGGTCGTCGGCACGGATGCCGCATTGGCATTCCAATACGTCACGAAACGCGTTCTGATGCGCGGTGACAAGGTGTTTCCCGCTTGCGCAATCTGACCCGCTTGAAGGCGGTGTTTCATTTCGTAATAAACCGAACACAGGGTTTGCCGGGTAAAAGCGATGGTATCTGCGTGAATACGAAACGTGCCTTCTCGAACTTCAACGGGCGTGGGTGTTTGTCCATCATCAAAGCTAACCCGTGCGCGCGCCAAATAGACGCCCGCACTTTGATACTCATAGCTCAACGTTGTAGCGGGCGCTGTAGGCGAATCGATCTCAAAAATACCATCGCCATCGAAATCAATCTCGAACCGTACGGCAGTGGTTTGACCGGCTGGCACCGTCGTCGACAGATTAAATTTGCCTCGGAATGGCGCAAAACCACCGCGCGCTAGACTATTAAAGCGCACCGGGTCAACGCCCGCCGAATTTACTATTATGTTCCTAACTACCGTTTGAGTTCCGCCGTCAACCGTTTTCGAGGTGATCGTTAGTACTTGTGGCCCATCTGCAAGCGCAAGTGGCGCAAAGGTAAACTGCGTGGCATTGGTTGCTGCGCTCAACAAGCCGTTAACGGTAATGCCCGTATTCACCGGCCCGGTGAAAGAGCCATAGAGTTGAATGCGAGAGGCATTGATTGTGGCCCCTTCAGCCGGATAGATCACATTGAGTGTGAGTGGCGTATTCTGTGGTGACAGCGCTACTTGTGAAGGTTGCTCGCCACGCTCAAAGCCGCTTTTTAGAACGGCGAGCGTGTAGCCGCAGCTTTCTTGAGCATTGGCCGCAGTAGTTACAGACATGAATAGCGCAAGCGCGCAGGCGAAAATAAATTGATGCAGGTTCATGGTGGTTGTTCCTTAAATTTTGCTGCTGAATTCGATGGTTGGTATTTCCCGCATTCGATGGAGCCTACGTTTGAAAGCGGGAGAAAAGCAAACAGCAAGCAAGTGCGCTTGAATTGATACTCAATGGCTAAACGCGCGGTCAAAAATGACCTGTCCACCAGTTGGTGTAAACGCCATCTGGAATAATTTCGTATCACGGTGGCGTAATCGTGGTTATAGGGGTTTAGAGCGCAATGGAACGCAAAACCGGGTTAAGGCGACTAGCTACTTCGCTGCAGGAGTCGCGATACGGTCGCGGGGTGGACGTTAAACAATCGGGCGGCGTCTGCTGCGGACTTCTTTCCAGAACCCACCAAGTTCACGATCTCTTGTTGCTGATTCGCCTTGAGCTTGGGCCGACGACCACCTATACGACCTTGTGTGCGGGCCATATCCAGACCATTCTGGGTGCGTTCGCGCAGCATGGCCCGTTCAAACTCCGCAAAAGTACCGACGATCTGCATCATCATTCGGCCAGCGGGCGACGTCGTATCGATCACTTCAGTCAGACTACGAAAACCTGCCCCGGCCTGGACAATTTTCTCCATCAAGCTCAGCACATCTTTCAGCGAGCGCGACAGGCGGTCGAGCTTCCAGACCACCAAGACATCCTCTTTGCGCAGTTGCCCCAAAAGTCGATGCAACTCCGGCCGATCCCAGCGGCCACCCGATGCCTTTTCTTGAAAGATCAGTTCGCACCCAGCGGAAGCATTCGGGACGGAAGCATTCGGGACACGCAGAATTTGCACAGAATTTACAAGCCATCCGAGACAATCTAAAACCCCATCAGTCTAATTAGCAACCAAACAAAACAGCATGGCTTAAACCCCAGGCTATTTTATTTTTACCAACGCCTCCAGACGCCAAAGCGCCAAAAATAATCCTAAGTTGTCGTTTTAGCCGTTAAAAAGTCTCGCAAATCCAATGCCGCATAGCCAGGTTCGAGGAATCTCTACGGCTTTTTCGATCAATTCTTCTGCCGCGCCGACCGCGCGCCAGTAGCCGGAGCCAATGCCTTTCACCTGCATCGTCCAGTGGTTCATATCCAGCCCCAACTTGCGCAATGCGGGTGGTTCGTGCGCGCCGATCATGCCGCGTTTGCCCGGATGCATGATTCGGCCAGTTTGATCAACAAAATCAATGTATTCCGCTTCACTGAATTTTGGCAGCTGAAACGTTGCCAATCCGGCAATTGGTGCCAGAGGTTCGTGCGCAAACGTCTGATTTTTCGATATTTTCTTCATGCGCAGTTTGATGCCAGTATTTTTGCTTTCGGGAAAACATCGGGACACGAAGAATTTGCAAGCCATCCGAGACAATCTAAAACCCCACCAATCTAATTAGTAACCAAACAAAATAGCCTGACTTAAACCCCAGGCCATTTTATTTTTACCAACGCCTCCAGGCGCCAAAGCGCCAAAAATAATCCTAACTTGTCGTTTCAGCCGTTAAAAAACCTCGCAAAACCAACACCACAGAGCCAGGTTCGAGGAATCTCTGCGGCTTTTTCGATTAATTCTTCCGCCGTGCCAACCGCACGCCAATAGCCGGAACCAATGCCTTTGACTTTCATCGTCCAGTGGCTCATATCCAGCCCCAGCTTGCGCAGCGCAGGCGACTGCGCGCCGATCACGTCCGTATGCATGGCGCAGCCAGTTTTGTCTGCTGATCCAAAATCGGGCATTCGTTTTCTACCCGGTAGCTGAAAGGCCGCCAGATTCAGCGAGAGACCCTGCGGGCGAACAATATTTCGTTCATTGCGAATATTACGTTTAGCGGTATTATCGTCCTCCGCAACTTGCGCAAAATTTACCCGCAAGATGCTGGTTTGAGGAACTTGTATGAAATCGATGCGAATGTCGCGTAACTTGTCGCCACCGCACTTACCTGATGCGCTGCCAAGTGCGAAGGAATCGGAGTTGGCGCAACGCAGCAGTCGGCTGCTGGCCGCCTGTATCGGGCATGGTGAAGCCGCACGTTTACGCGTAATTGAAGGAAATGAAACCATTGATGTCCCGGTTTCGGCCATGCGTATGCTGGTTGAGATTTTGAATCAAATGGCGCACGGGAATGCGGTCAGCATTGTGCCAATTCATGCGGAGCTGACTACGCAACAGGCGGCCGATTTTTTGAACGTTTCGCGCCCTTTTGTCGTGAATTTGATCGGGCAAGGTCACTTGAGCTACCGCAAAGTGGGCACACACCGGCGCGTGGCATTTGAGGAATTGCTACGCTATCGCAAGCAAAACCAAGTTGAGCGTATGTCAGCCCTGGATGCGTTGACCCGCGAAGCGCAGGAGCTGGAAATGGGCTACCAATAGGGCCAACGGCGTGAGTCATTTTGTTGCCCTGATTGATGCGAATATTTTTTAGCCTGCAACGTTGCGGGATCTAATTTTGCGCGTCGCGATGACCGACGTGTTTCGTGCGCGGTGGACAGATCGGATTCATGACGAGTGGATTAGCGCTTTGCTGCGTGACCGGCCGGAATTACAGGATCGATTACCCCGCACGCGCGAGTTAATAAATCGCGCCGTGCCTGATTGCTTGGTTCATAACTATGAGGCGCATATCGAAAGACTTAACCTGCCTGATCCAGATGATCGGCATGTTTTGGCGGCGGCGATTCAATGTCAGGCTGGCGTGATCGTAACGATGAATACTAAAGACTTTCCCGATTCAGTGCTGCGGCCTTTAGGTATGCAGGCGCGACACCCCGATGAGTTTTTGACACACCTACACGACTTGCAGCCAGCGTGCTTAGTTAACGCAGCGCAAGGAATGTGAAAAACGCTGATCAATCCGCCATTGACTGTAGACCAACTTTTAGACGCGCTTTTGCGGGTGAAGCTTCCGAACACCGTTTCGATATTGACCCAGTTCAAAGACGTTTTATGAGTTGAACCAAGAACAGCCGCAAAATTACCCGCCTCGCGGGTTTGCTACGCTAGCTTTTCACAAAATCAACGCTTTTCGCGGGCGCTTCCTTAGCGTATTTCGGCGGAAAGACCCGAATAAGTGACCGCATTTTTGCTCGGGTTTGCTTTAAAATTTCCGCGTGTCCGGCGCTTTGTGCGTGTCCCGCGCTTTGTGCTGAATGAACATTAAAATCTCTGACTGCCGTCGCCGCTTTCGAAGTCTTCGCCTTCATCCTCTGGGTCTTTAAGCGCAAAATCACCCCGGTCATAGCTTTCCATGATCGCTTGGGCGCGCTCAATCAGCACTTCTGGCACCTGCAGGCGTACACCGCCAAGGGCGATGCTCAGTAACATGTTGGTTTGCACCGTGTCTGCGTCGGCAACAAAGGCGGGTACGCCGCGATCTTGCAAGCAGGCGGCCAACATATGTGCGTGCATGGGCTCAAGAAAACGCCGGAGCGTTTGAAATTCACCCAGATCGGGCGCTTGCGTGGGCGCCTCGGCTGCCTTGGCAATCGCAACACCCCGGCTATCCAATTCGGAACGCACCAGGGTGTGGGCGATATCAGTTAGGGTTCCTGGGGCCAGCAAGTTCAACAATGCAGCATCATCCAACGTGGAAAAGTGCGCCCGCATGTAGCTTAGATCCGGCGTTGTCATAGTTATCTCCTGGCAAAATTGCGGTTCACTGATCTTAGCGCAGCTTTAGCTTGTCGTGAGCGCGCCACCGCGCTTAGGCTTGAGCTGTGATCAAGCCACTCAGGATTTGAACCCTTGTGCTTTTGCGTTTAAATGCAGGCGCGGTATTTTTATGAAATGCCAATACCCATAAATACAACGCAACGCAGGTGCCCAACGCAACGCAGGTGCCCAACGCAACGCAGGTGCCCAACGCAACGCAGGACACCCAACGCCGCCGCAACGCAGGAC